>CAMBBW010000015.1 GCA_945863425.1 Lishizhenia tianjinensis | reverse complement strand
ATTTACGCCGCACAAAAATCAACAAATGATGAAGGAGCTGGCGGAACGGAAGATAAAGAAACCCGCATTTCTTTTAAAAAGTCAGAAGCTGGATATTACGAGCTGAAAGAAGAAAAATATTCCAAAAAACGCTTAACCAAAACCAACGTAAAAGTATTTAACGAAACGAAAATGAAATACATCTGAGCGATACAGTAATTATCGATATAAAGCAGTCTAGCAAATATCATTGGATTACTTATCTTTAAACAATGCGAATAGCTTACATCTGCGGAACAGAAAGTTGGGGAGGTTTAGAAATGAACCAAGCCAAAAATGCGCTGTGGATGCTTCAAAAAGGACATTTCGTTTTAGCATTAGGACGAGAAAATAGTTCATTTCAGAAGTTTTGTGAAGAACACCACATTCCATTTCAGAAAATTGAAAAGCATAGAAAATACTACGACTTTAAGGCAGCACGACAACTCAGAGAACACTTGTCAAAAAATAAAATTGAGCACCTCATTTTACGCGATGTGAAAGACATGAGTGTATCGGTTGCGGCCAAGTTTTGGAGTAAATACTCGTTCAAAGTACATTATTTCCTGGAAATGCAACTAGGTGTTTCCAAAAAGAATATCCTACATACTATTCGATTTCGATTGTTGGACACTTGGTCCTGCCCGCTTAACTGGTTGAAGGAACAGGTAGAGCAAAAAACCTTCATGCCTAGAAATCGAATTATTGTAATTCCAAGTGGATTAGATCGTTCGCCATTTATTGAAAGTCTTTCTAAAGAGGAAGCTCGAAATACGTTATTGTTGCCCCAAAATCAATTAATCATTGGACTAGCAGGAAGATTTGATCCGCAAAAAGGTCAATTGCTTTTGTTACAAGCTATCAGTAAATTAAAAAACAACGAAATCTCGATCTTATTTCTAGGTGACCCAACTCATAATGAAGGAGAGGCGTATAATTTAGAAATTGAACAATTCATAAAAACAAACAGACTTCAAGAACGCATTTTTATTCGACCTTTCAGAAAGGATATTGCCACATTTTACAAAGCAATTGATGTGTTTGTGATGGCCAGTAAATCAGAAACCGTTGGTATGGTAACGCTAGAATCACTGGTAAGTAATACTCCGGTGATTGGTAGTAATGCAGGAGGAACTATTGAATTGCTGGAAAATGGACAGTTGGGCTATTTATTTGACCCTGGAAATGCCGAATCTTTGGCAGAAGCAATCACAAATTGCTATAGAAAAGAAAAAAAATGGTCGAACAATGAACTCTTTCAAAGTACCGAGAAATTTGACCATCATACGGTGATTGAACAAGTTGAAAATCAACTATCAAGGATCATAAATTAACTTCGATTTTATTTTAAAGTATTGGTAAAATCAACCGGAAACCCAAAATTTTTCAAATTTTAACGATTTGTTTTAAACAAGCGTTTAAAATCTTTGTTTACTTTTGCAACGATATTAATTTATGTGTAAGGCATCAACAACTGAGGAAAAAATTAAAGAGGCTGCGAAAAGCGTTTTTCTTAGCAAAGGGTTCTCTGGCTGTACCTCCCGTGAAATAGCGAAAGAAGCAGGGATGAATGTGGCATTGGTTAATTACTATTTCCGTTCTAAAAACCAACTTTTCTTGATCATCTATCAAACAGTGATGCATGATTTTATGTTGAGTATGATGGAAGTTTTTTCAACGGAATTAAGCTTAAAAGAAAAAGTTAGCTTATTAATTGACCGAGAATATGAATTCCTCACTAAACACCCTGAGATTCCAACTTTTGTGCTGAATGAAATGGCTCGAAATAAAGACGCTGAATTACAAATTCATGAAACCTTAAATAATTTCGCTCAAACAGGTGTTTTTGTTGAAGCGGCAAAAGCTCAAATGAGTGGCGAAATGCGTCAAGTGGACATGGTGAGCCTCACAATGATTATTATGGCAAATTGTCAACATCCGTTTATGGCGCGCTTATTAACCCAACAATTGCATGGAATGACAGATGCACAATACGACATGCAAATCATCAAACACAAAGAAATCATTAAGGAAATGATTTTAAATTACCTATTTCCAAAAAAATCAACAAATGAATAAAAGAAAAAACATGTTAATCCTTGGATTGACATTCGGAACCCTGTTCCTATTGGGTCATTCAGTCGTTGGCCAAAACTATAATTTAGAACAATTACTAAAGATGGCGGATACAGCAAACTCGTCCATAAGAAATGCTAGATTAGATATTGAAATCAACAACAAACAAAAGAACGCTTATCTGGCTTCTCGATTGCCAAAAGTTACTGCAGCAGGTGATTACAAGTATAATGCAATCATTCCAGGACAAGTAGTGCCAGCAGCATTTTTTGGAGGGGCACCAGGAACGTATTCCACCGTTAAATTTGGGGTTCCATACAACCTAGGCAATACAGTTCAATTGACTCAAATTATATATAACTC
Organism: Lishizhenia tianjinensis; assembly: GCA_945863425.1. Taxonomy (GTDB): domain Bacteria; phylum Bacteroidota; class Bacteroidia; order Flavobacteriales_D; family Crocinitomicaceae; genus UBA952. The sequence goes on along the minus strand of CAMBBW010000015.1, from coordinate 24,174 downwards.
GCAATTAAATTATGGGTTGGCAGCACTAGACATCAACAAAAAAATCGTAGATATCCAATTGAAAATGACACAAGACGAGGTGAAATACCAAGTTGCAAATGCGTATTTCAATTTACAAGCAATTAATAAACAGAAAGATTACATTGAGAAAAATCTGCTGAATTTAGAGAAATTGGTGGCCAATATGACCAATATGTTAAAACAAGGCTTGATTACTCCAATCGAATTGGATAAATTGAAAATCAATCGACTCACATTAGAAAATTCACTTCAAAATCTAGCTTCTTCTACCCTACAAATTGAGGATGCCTTGCGCATTTTAACAGGTATTCCTTCCAACAACACAATCACGTTATTATCTGATCAATTGATAGAGAAAACCATTTTAATTGATACAACCTCTGTTTATCGGCCACAATTAGATTTATTGAATGCACAGAAAGAAATGAATATCGAAGAACGAAAAGGTAATAAAATGGCCTATTTACCAAACCTTTCTTTTTACGCAGCCTACAATTACACATACAATCTAAAGCCAGCCGATAATTTCCGAACAGGAATTGAGTCTGCTTTTATTGGGTTGCGCTTAGATTGGACCTTGTTCGATGGACTTGAAAAAGTATACAAACACAAAATGAATGTCCTAAATCGAGAAAAACTAGATAATCAGGAATTGATGGTAAGACAGCAACTAGATCTAGCCACACTAAATGCAAAAAGAGAAATTGAAAATCAAACAAATTCGTTGAAATTGAATAAGGAACAATTAGAAATTGCTGAAAAAATTTACACGCAAACAGAAAATCAATATAAGCAAGGAACCATCAGTACGAATGATCTAATTCAAGCAGACAATGCCGTGCAACAGGCACAAACGAATGTTGTGAGCACGTATGTCAAATTGCGTCAAGCTGAAATTCACTATTTAAAATCAATCGGAAATATCAAATAAACACAAAATACAATGAACAAAAGAGTAATAATTGTTAGTCTAATCGCAATTGCATTAATCATTGCGACGATTTTCAAACTATTTAGCAACAAAAAAGAGGTAGCTGCAAAAATCTATATTCATGATGTGAATGCGGCAGTGTTAGTTGAAACAACAAAACCTTTATATCATACCTTTGATAGTCAATTTTCATACTTGGGAACATTCGAGCCAAACAAACAAGCAACGATTAGTTCGGAAGGACAAGGAAAAGTTCTTAGTATCAATTTTGACGAAGGAGATGCTATCAAAAAAGGAAGTGTAATTGCCAAATTAGATGACGAAATGTTGCGTTTACAACTTCAAACGATAGAAGTAAACTTGGATGGTCAGCGAAAAGACGAGGAACGATACAGAATCCTAGCAGAACAAAATGCGGCACCAGATATTCAATTGGAGAAAATAGAATTAGCCATCCGTGGCTTGGAGATTCAAAAAGCACAAGTGCTAAAACAAATTAAGGGCTGTACCATTTTGTCTCCATTTAATGGAGTGGTAACTAAAAAAATGGTTGATCTTGGATCCGTTATTGGAATTGGCATGCCTGTATTAGAAGTTACTGATATTTCCATATTAAAATTAGCAGTTAACATACCTGAAAGGGATATTAATAAATTCAAGTTAGGACAAAAAGTGGAAGTAACTACAGATGTTCTTGTTGACCAAACGCTTCAAGGAACGATTAAAACAATATCAGTTCAAGCAGATAAAACACACAATGTAAAAGTTCAAATTGAAGTTGTCAATAAATCCAACGAGTTACGATCTGGAATGTTTGGAACAGCAATATTAGCAAATGGAACTATTCATAATGCGCTTTCAATACCGCGTAAAACTTTAGTTGGTTCAACCAAAAACCCACAAGTATATGTGGTGAAAAATGGAAAAGCCTTGTTGACCGGATTCAACGCTGGAACATCCGATGGTGATTTTATGGAAATTGTTTCTGGAGTTACTGAAGATGACAAAGTTGTAATCAAAGGACAAGTCAATTTGAAAAATAATTCGAACGTTAAACTGAAATAAGAGTTACTAAAATGACAATTACCGAATTATCGATAAAACGCCCCTCTTTTATTATTGTAATTTTTACAATACTTATTGGTGGAGGGTTGATTAGTTACAATCAGCTTAGTTATGAGTTGCTTCCAGATTTCTCACCTCCCATTTTAACGGTTACAACAACCTATCCGGGTGCATCGCCAGCTACAGTTGAAAATCAAGTTTCAAAGCAGTTGGAAGATGCCTTGAGTGGATTGGAGAATATTTCTGAGGTTACCTCCTTTTCGTTGGATAATGCCTCCGTTGTACTCCTAGAATTTAAGCCTTCCGCCGATATGGATGAAGCGTTACAGGATGCACAACGAAAAATTAATAATGTTCAAAATAAGCTGCCAGAAGGGGCTAAAAAACCAATTCTGGCTAAAATTGAACCAAATGCGGCGCCTGTTCTTCAAGTGAGTGCAATTGCGTCGAACATGACGGATAGAGATTTCATGCAATTAATGGACAATCAACTTTTGCCCTCCATAAAACAAACCAAAGGTGTTGCAGAAGTGCAAGTTATCGGCGGAGAGCGAAGGGAATTTAAAGTGGACATAGATGCAGAAAAACTTAAAGCATATGGACTAACATTAGGAAATATCAACCAATCGATCGCAGCTGCAAATGTTGATTTCCCAACAGTTAAAGTAAAAAACGAAAGTGAACAAATGACCGTTCGTTTGTCTGGAAAATTCAAGTCTGTTAAGGAATTGGGGGATCATATTATCATTGCCAGTAATAACTCAATTGTTAGACTTAAAGATGTCGCTACTATTGCTGATTCTAAAGAGGATCAAATCGCCATAAGTCGCTACAATGGTGAAAATGGAGTTGGTTTACGGGTCATGAAACAAAGCGATGCCAATGCCGTGGATATGTCCAATGCTACTAAAGAACGGTTTAAACAAATCGAGGAAAAATACAAAAAAGAAGGAGTTAAATTCACCGTTGCAACAGATACTTCAATTCCAACAATAAGCTCGGTAAATGCAGTAATACACGATTTGGAACTTGCCGTCTTATTAGTAGCAGCAGTAATGTTATTATTTCTTCATAGTTTAAGAAACGCATTTATTGTATTGATTTCCATTCCTGCTTCCTTGATTTCTACATTTATTGCCATGTATTTACTAGGATACACATTGAATTTAATGACTTTATTGGCGATGTCATTGGTAATTGGAATTCTGGTGGATGACTCAATAGTTGTGTTGGAAAACATTTACCGTCACCTAAAAATGGGAAAAAACAAGAGACAAGCAGCTTTAGATGGTAGAAATGAAATTGGATTTACCGCCTTGGCAATTACGTTGGTAGACGTTGTTGTTTTTTCACCGGTTGTTTTTATAGAAGGCGTTATTTCCGATATCCTACGTCAGTTTTCAATTGTCGTTGTTATTTCAACGTTAATGTCCTTGTTCGTTTGCTTTACCTTAACACCATGGTTAGCCTCTCGTTTTGCTAAAGACATCAAACTAAATCCAAGGAATCCCTTACATGCAATTCTGCTATGGTTTGAAAGAAGGGTAACAATTTTTACTGATTCTTATGTAAGTTTAGTAGCCTGGTCACTGCGCCATAAGATAATCATGGGGGTAGGTATTCTTGCATTATTTGTGGCTAGTATGGCAAGTATGGGATTAGGAATCGTTGGTCAAGAATTTGTTGCGCAAGGCGATCAAGGAAAATTCATGGTAAAATTGAAGTACGACAAGAGTACTACATTTGAAGAGAATAATGCAACTACTTTAGAAATTGAACAATTAATCTTGGCGCAAAAAGATGTGGTGGATGTGGTTTTCTCCAATGTTGGTGGCCCAAGTTCAGGGATGGGCGCAGCAGCATTTGGTGCAGAAAACAAATCAGAAATTACAGTTAAAATGAAGGAAGGAATGCAAAACACATTCCCAACAGCCATTTACATGAGTGAAATACGAAAAAAAATTGAAGCTAAATATCCAGGAATCGAGGTAAAAGCATTGAATATGGGCATGGTTGAATCTGAGGAAGCACCAATAGAAATTTTCTTATCCTCAGATGATAATGATTTATTGCTAAAAGAAGCGCGAAGGTTAAAAAATGCAATTCAAGCTATGAAAGGCTCTAAAGACCCAACCATTTCCACAGATGATGTAACACCGGAGGTGCGTGTAGAACTCGACAGGGAAAAAATGGGAGCTTTAGGTTTGCCAATTGTTACTGTTGGAATGCAATTACAAAATGCACTAACCGGAAATGATGATGCTCAATTTGATGACAAAGGAGAAGAATACGATATTCGAATTATGATGGATAAATTCGATCGAAAAAGTGCTAAAGATATTGAAGAAATGTTATTTAGTACGAACGATGGAAAACAAATCCGATTGGCCGATTTCGCAAAAATTACCGTTGATAATGGCAATGGATCCTTGGAGCGAAAAAATAGAATTTCCAACACTACCATACGTTGTTATGTATTAGGAACAGCTTCAGGTACAGTTGCAGCAGAAATTGAGAAATACCTAGAAAAAAATCCATTGGATAAGAACATACGTATGTTGTGGGGAGGTGAGGTTAAAAGACAAAAAGAATCCATGGGAGCATTGGGTACAGCAATGGGTATTGGATTAATTCTTGTTTACCTCATCATGGTTGCCCTGTATGATAATTTCATCTATCCTTTCGTCGTTCTTTTCTCAATTCTTGTATCCCTAATAGGTGCTTTTTTAGCCTTGAATTTAACCGCATCAAGCATGGGTATATTTACGATGTTAGGTATGCTAATGTTACTTGGGTTAGTAGCTAAAAATGCAATATTAATTGTCGATTTCACCAATCATCTGAAAACACAAGGAAAAAGCACTTACGACGCACTACTTGAATCTGTTAGAGAACGAATGCGCCCAATTTTAATGACCACAATTGCCATGGTTATTGGTATGATTCCTATTGCTTTGGCTAAAGGTTCTGGTGCTGAATGGAAAAACGGGTTGGCATGGATATTAATTGGAGGATTAACAAGCTCCATGTTCCTTACAATCATTGTTGTGCCTATGATGTATTACATTGTAGATAGAATTAAAGACAAATTAACTTTTAGAAAAAACAAAGGTTCTGAAGAAGAATTACTTTCAGAATCTACCAGTGCATAATGTAATTTATGCCTACTACAACAAAAAGGCGTCACAATGTGGCGCCTTTCTTATTTATGACCAATTTCTACTCAGTATTTTAAATGTTTAACGGAAATCCCCGTATTCTGAAGTTCCTTTAATGAATCAATACCAATGCGTAAATGGTCATTGACAAATTCAGAGGTTACTTTTTGATCACTCGTTTCCGTTTTTACTCCTTCGGGGGTCATGGGTTGGTCACTCACTAAAAGTAATGCTCCCACTGGAATTTCATTGAAAAATCCTACACTAAAAATCGTTGCTGTTTCCATATCGATTGCCATAGCTCGAATAGATTTTAGATACTCTTTAAATTTTTCATCATGCTCCCAAACGCGCCGATTGGTGGTGTAAACTGTACCAGACCAATAATCTCTTCCGCTTAAGCGAATGGTATAGGATATTGCTTTTTGTAAATTAAAGGAGGGCAAAGCGGGCACTTCGGGCGGAAAATAATCATTAGAAGTACCTTCACCACGAATGGCTGCAATAGGAAGAATTAAATCGCCTACCTGACTCTTTTTTTTCAATCCACCGCATTTCCCCAAAAACAAAACAGCTTTTGGTTCAATAGCAGACAACAGATCTACAATCGTTGCTGCCATAGCGCTTCCCATACTGAAATTGATAATCGTAATACCGTCTTTTGTCGCGGATTGCATTGGTCTATCAACCCCTTCCACTTCAACCTGGTTCCAAGCTGCGAATAAATTAACGTATCCTGAAAAATTAGTAAGTAAAATATACTTTCCAAAATCCCCCAATTGTTTACCTGTGTAACGAGGCAACCAATTTTGAACAATTTCCTCCTTCGTTTTCATGGCATTAACTAAATTAAATCAACCGTACATATAATAAATCGTCTTCTTTAGACACCTTCAATAAGTTGTTCTTGGTGAGTGTTTTTAGACTTGTGTCCCATTGTTTATTACTCATATCCACTTTTGCACGCAAATCAGACAGTAACATTTCAGTTTCTATTTTCATGCATTCAAAAATTTCAGTTTCTGTGGCAGAAAGCTCTATTTTAGGTTGCACAACTTCAGGGCGCATTTGCGGGAAAAACAACACTTCTTGAATGGATGCATTATTGGTTAAATACATGATTAGACGATCCATACCAATTCCAAGTCCACTCGTTGGCGGCATTCCATACTCCAAGGAGCGTAAAAAATCTTGATCAATAAACATGGCTTCATCGTCACCTTTTTCTTGTAAGCGCAACTGTTCTTCAAAACGTTCCCGTTGATCAATTGGATCGTTCAATTCAGAATAAGCATTTGCTACTTCTTTACCACATACCATTAATTCAAATCGCTCCGTTAATTCTGGATTATCTCGATGCGCCTTACACAAAGGAGACATTTCTTTTGGATAATCGGTGACAAATGTTGGCTGAATGTAGTTTCCTTCACATTTTGCACCAAAAATTTCATCAATCAATTTTCCTTTGCCCATTGTTTCATCAACCGCAATTCCCATACTCAATGCAGCAATTCTTAATTCATCTTCTGACTTTCCATTAATATCAAATTCGGTAAAATCAATGATCGCCTGACGCATGGTAACTCGTTTGTATGGCGCTTTAAAATCAATAGAATGTTCGCCGAACGTAGCCGATGTTGTTCCATTAACGGCCATGGCACAATGTTCCAAGAGTTGCTCAGTAAACTCCATCATCCAATTATAATCTTTATACGCAACGTATATTTCCATGGCTGTAAACTCCGGATTATGGGTTCGATCCATGCCTTCATTTCTGAAGTTTTTTGAAAACTCGTATACCCCATCAAATCCACCAACAATCAATCTTTTCAAGTATAATTCATTGGCAATTCGCATGTAAAGAGGAATATCTAAAGCATTATGATGTGTCATAAAAGGCCTCGCCGATGCACCACCTGGAATTGCTTGTAGAACGGGGGTTTCAACTTCCATGTATCCCGCATCATTAAAAAACTGACGCATTGCATTAAACAATTTTGTTCGTTTAATGAAAATCTGTTTCACTCCCGGGTTAACCACCATATCCACATACCGTTGGCGATAACGCAATTCGGGATCAGTAAAAGCGTCATGAATCCTGCCTTCCGTATCCGTTTTCGGTAAAGGAAGTGGTTTTAAGGACTTACTTAATAAAGTGAATTCTTGAACATGAACAGAGATTTCACCTACTTGAGTTTTAAACAAATATCCTTTGACACCGATAAAATCACCTAAGTCTAAGTAGCGTTTAAAAACTTCATTATAAAGTGTTTTGTCTTCACCCGGACACAATTCATCACGATTGATATACACTTGAATTCTTCCTGTTGAATCTTGTAATTCAGCAAACGAAGCCTTCCCCATAATGCGTTGACTCATCATTCTACCAGCCAAACAAACTTGTTTTCCTTCGTTGAAATTAGATTTAATTTCATTCGAAAAATCGGAAACTGGATATAATTCAGCCGGATAAGGATTTATACCTAATTCCCTCAGCTTGGTTAATGTTTCACGTCGTTGTATCTCCTGATCAGAGAGTTCCAAATAACTCATAATTTAAATATTATTCTGCAAAGATAACGAATTTCAGACGCGATAGAGTTTCTGTAAATTGGAAAATGCCTTCTAATTATTGATATTAATAAACAAAATCTGTGAATCATGCAAGGCATTCAATCAAACCCATCCACAAGTTCCCGAAATTATTTCACTAACTTTGTAGACTATGTTAGTAATTAAACAGGCTGAATTTGTAATATCTTCCACCGATTATAAAAAAGCCCCAAAAGATGGTAAGCCGGAATTTGCATTTATTGGGCGGTCGAATGTAGGTAAATCTTCATTGATCAATATGCTCACCGGAAACAAAAAATTGGCAAAAACTTCAGGGACACCAGGAAAAACGAGACTAATAAACCATTTCATTATCAATGAGAATTGGTACTTGGTGGATTTACCCGGTTATGGATATGCACGAGCGTCAAAAAAAGACCGGGCAACATGGGAAAAATTCATTGTAGATTATTTGACAAAATGTGAGTCCTTAATCAATCTTTTTGTATTGGTTGATGCTCGTTTGGAACCCCAGAAAATTGACATCGAATTCATAAATTGGTGTGGTGAAAAACAAATTCCCTTTTCAATTATTTTTACGAAATTGGATAAATTATCTGCTTCTGAATTTTCAAGAAATTTAATGAAATTCAAGAAAGAATTAGCGAAATCTTGGGGAACGATTCCTCCTGTTTTCTCCACATCAAGTACATCGAAGCACGGAAAAGAAAGCGTTTTGAATTACATTGAAGAAATTCTGAAAGCTATTGGATAGCCTTAAAATAAGCCATTGATAAATCCATTGTTTCCAGGGAGTTCACTTGAAAATCTCGCAACATAAGATTCAACACAACGAAAAAATCATCTGAGTAAACAGGAATTACTAAGGCTTCATCCATTAAAATCTTATTGCATTGGTTTAGGAAAAATATTCGATTCTGAGTGTTTTGTTCAACGAGCGATTTTTCGTAGTTTTCATCGAATAAAGAATTCGTAGTGCTAATATTTCCCCAATAAGGATTTACACTGGCGTGTTCAGCATAAAATATACTTAAAAAACTTTCGGGATCCGGATAATCTGCCACCCAGCCGGAACGCCAAATCAGAGCATCTCCTCCAGAAATTGCGTCCGTTTTCTCAATAAAAGAACAATATTGCAGTTGAATATTTATACCCAAATTTGTTTTTAATTGAGCAATAATATCGCTTGTCCACTTGCTTACTGAGCTACCATCTATGGAATTGACCCATAATTTAAGTGATGGAAAACCTACTCCACCTGGATAGCCCGCCTCGGCTAATTCTTGTTTTGCTTTTACGGGATCAAATGGAAGTTGGATTGTTGAGTCCGAAACAAACCCATCCATGGCTGGAATAAACCCATTTACTGCCGGAAAACCTTCGCCCAATAAAACATCATTTACAATCTTATTTCGATCAATGGCCAACTGAAATGCTTTGCGGACATGGATGTTATTGAAGGGTTCTTTATCCAATGAAAAAGCCAAGAAATTGATTGATGAACTTTTCCGAGAAAAAATGCGGTGGCGTATCGTTTTACCTCTTTGAGCTTCTGCCAATGAACCAAAAAGATCTTGCACATTTTCAACAGGAACTTCCAAAACTATGTCCACCTGATTTTTTTCAAAAGCCAGCAATTCACTATTTTTATCTTTCACGTATTTCATGCTCAAAGAAGCCAAAAAAGGCAATTGATTACCAAAAGAATCTTTTCTCCAATAACGGTTATTTCGTTTGAGCCGAATCCCTTCCTCATTCATTTTATCCAATTGAAAAGGTCCAGTACCTACCGGGTTCTTCAACATTTTATCACCATAATGGAGGTAGGCCTCCTTCGGAAAAATCCCTAAGCCCGGATGAGACAAAATCTTTTCAAACTCAGCATATGGTTTAGTTAGCGAAATTGAAAGTGAATATTCATCAATAATCTTGATGCCCGAAATATGAGTAGCAGAAAGCGATTTTTTTGAAACTTTGTGAAATTCATTAGCCCCCTTAATTTTATTCACCAATAAATGTGCTAGGTGATTTAACGACAGGCCCGAACAAGCGAATTCTAGAACATATTGAATATCAGCAGCATTTAGCTCTCTCGTTTTTTCTTCGAAACAGTCGTTTTCGTGAAAATAAATACCTTTTCGTAATTTTATGGTGTGTTTCAGTCCATCTGCAGACACGAAATGTTCCTCTATTAAATGAGGAATAACTTTTTTTCCGGATGGGTCTTCTTTGAAAAGGGACTCAAAAATCTGTGTGTTGATTCGCTGAGAATACAAATCCAATGAATGCATCGGAAAGAGATTTGTTACTTTTTCCAATGACATAAAGCGAAATTCACCGCCGTAACTTTTTCCTCCTAGAGCCACTTTCGGCAACTCGTTTTCATTGGAGGAACAAGCAACCAATAAATAAGGTAAAATTAATATTGAAATCCACTTTATCATTGATTCAATAAATTACTATCCATTTTCAGCGACAACTTCCTGTACTTCAGGTAGATGTTGTTTCAATAAATTTTCAATTCCCCCTTTAAGCGTTGCAGTGGAAGAAGGACAACCAGAACAAGATCCTTTTAGAACCACAGTTACCTTTCCGTCTGAAAATCCTCTATAATCAATAGCACCACCATCGCTTTCAACCGCGGGTCTAACATACTCATCAAGTAGCGAACGAATGGTGTCATCAATTTCGTGGGGTTCGTAGACTGCAATGGTTGCAGTGTTTTCTACAACTACTGGTTTTTCTGGTGGCATTTGAACCAAAACATCGTTTCCATCAGCAATCCAGTTTTTCACAAACTCACGCAATTCCATAGTAATAAAATCCCAAGGAACGTTATCTGTTTTAGTTATCGTAACAAAATTCGCGGCAATGAAAACGCCGTTGACAAATGGAAATTTGAATAACTCTTCCGCAAAAGGAGAATACCCTTTAGATGCTGCACTATTTTTAAATTCGACAGATTCTCCACTAACCAATAAATATTTGTTTGCCACAAATTTCATAGTGGTTGGATTTGGAGTCATTTCTGTATAAACCGTAACTGGAACTTGCATTTTAATAGAATTTAGAACAAATTTAACCATTTTGCACTTGATAAAGTTGCGAAAGAGGGGAAAACTACTTACTTATGTTTCGAGTTACTTGAAAGGAACCAATGATTAAATAATATACATCCGATTTTAATTGGCTTTTCTTCGCAATTCTAATGTTTGTATGAAATATTTTACTGGCCAATTTTGTAAGTAGGGGAAACCTTTTATGGGTTACACCTTCATTTTTTATAACGGATTCAGCTTTTATTGGAACTTCTTCCTTTGAATGAGATGCAAACTCTTCTTGTTGCTTAATCTCCTTCCTTTCTATTCTTAAATTTTCAAGAAGAGAATCAATGATTACAGGTTGTATATCTGTTTGTTGAACTAAACTTTGATTTTTATGATTTTCGGGAATTTGATTTGAAGGAACGACTATCTTCTTCTTTACGACTTTTAGTGACCCTTTGGCAAGAAACGAATTTGAAAAATTTGACGTATCAGAATTATCCTTTATTTTTTGAATCTGCTTTGGAGTTGACTTTACAGTTCGGTTAATATTTGAACCTGTTGTCTGCTCTGTGTTATTATATTTAAAAATCACCAAACAAACAACACAAGCAGCTGCCAAAGTATATATGAAACTGTTAAATAGTGACAAATTACCCTTCCGTTTTTTGAGTTTTAATTTGTCCTTGTAAACAATAGCGAAATCTGGAGCTAATTTGGTGTGAGCAAAAAGTTTGGCTGATTGACTAAATGCCTCATTGCTTTTTTCAAACGATTCTAACTCTTTTTGCTTTTCTGCAGATAAAATCCCATCCATATATGCCGATTGAAAAAAGGATAAAGAGGAAGCATTAATTGGCGAATCTTCTTCAGAAAATTGATATAAATTTTCCTTTATTTGTTCAGGACATTTCTCATGAAAATGAGTTTTAACATGAAAATCAAGATCGTTTAAGGTTGTTTTTAAAGACGGATTATTCTCTAAAAAAAGCAACAATTCATTGCGATCTGTTTCACTTAAATTTCCTTCGAAAAAATCCAAGTAAAATGCTTCAAAATTAGTATAATTGATTTTCTGTTTCATTACACAACATTCTCTATGCGAACAAAATATTCTTTCATTTGCTTACGTGCCCTAAAAATATAGACTTTCACTTGGGTTTCGGATAATCCAGTCATTTCACCAATTTCTGAATAGGTATATCCTTCATAATCGCGAAATAGCAACACTGTTTTTTGTATGTAATTCAATTGTTGAAGTGCTTCTTCAATTGTTGATTCTAAATCGAAAGGGTGTGGTTCTTTTGAAATAAATAAGTGACCTTGTGATGAATTATTCTGGATTGTTTTGGGTTTTTTGGACCAATCAACCACTAAATGATAAAGTGTAGTAAACAAATAGGATTTGACTTTTTCGGCTTGTATAGTTTCTCTCTTTTCCCACACTTTCATGAACGTATCTTGAACCAAATCTTGTGCAATATCGCGATCCGAGACTTGCTTTAGGGCAAACCTGTATAATCCATCAGAGTATAAATCAACGGCAGTATTGTAATCGCCTCGTTTCATTGAGTTAATAGGACAGAAAAGAAGAGTAAAAGTTACAATTAATTATAAAATAACTTGTCTTTAAATTGTAAAATTTTCACCCGCTTCGTTTTGGGATCTATAACGAGCATATTGGATAAAATAAATGATTTTTCATTGTAATAAATTTCTTTTTCTTCTTTGAAATCGCTGAAGGAATAGGAATAAATATTAGTTAGGTTTCCAAAAGCGTCATACTTAAATCTTTTTTCTTCTACTGGGTCCTCAGATGCGCCACTGAATTTTTTGATCGATTCTACCCATCCATGATTATCGTAAGTGAATGTTTTCTTGTAAACCCCCGCTGTCGTTCTCGATTGTTCAATTTCTTCAATTAAGTATTTATCAGCATTGTACTTTCGGGTTATTTCCAGATAGGGTAAATTGTAATTATTATAAATTATTTGTTTTTCCATCAGGTCAGAGACCTCATATTTCATGGATTCTTCACTAATTACAAAAGATTCCTTTATTTGATTGTTTTCATCCAAAATATCGCGTCGATATACTTGTTTCTGTATGCGTCCATCTTCATTGTATTCATTAAGGATCGAGGTATACCCATTGAATTCTTTTTTCCGATGTTGCGTAAGTAAATTAGCGTCATTGTAATAGAAAAAATTTTCCAAGGAATCTTTCCGTTCAGTTCCTTGATAGGTTTCCAGTGTGTAACTTAATCTGCCTTTATCATCAAATTCATAGACGGAATACAGACCCGTTTGCATGATTGAAGTCGTTGGGCTGGTAATTGAAAAATTTCCTTTGAGGCGTTTAATTTTGTTTTTATAGATAAATGATTGATTAAAAAATGGAAGTTGAGAAAACGCATTTCCTTCTTTATTATCAATCATTTGAGCGTTTCCTGAGAAAAGGAAAAAATAAGGAAAAATAAGAAATCCGAATCGAATTTTACGCATGAAATAAATTGTTACACCTTACTTTTCTGAAGAGCAAAGGTGATGAGCAGTGTGAACAAGAATAAAAGTCCCGATAATACAATAATTATTCCATTTGACACCACCAACATTTTAAGGATAAAAAACAAGACGCATGACAAAATAAAGCTGGTAAAACCAATCGTTCGAATAAGTAAAGTAGCTTTTTTGGAAGATCCTGAAATTGCTATTCCCAATGTCAAGCAAAGTGAAAAAATGAGAAACATATTTAAACCAATGGTAAGTTTAAAATTAGTCGAACTTTCTACAATTGCCGGAAGTAACAAAAAGCCGTAGGCCATCAATGCTGAAATGGAGACAGCAAAAAAAAGTAAAACATAGTTAATTTTCATAGTCAAATGTTAAGGTAATTGGGGTGGGACAAGAGCAATATACTTCAATATTTCAGGCATTTCTTCAATTTTTTTCCATACAGCATTGCCCGGTTTCCAAGCAAGTGTTTCCTTATTTATCTTTCCATTTTGTATTAAGTCCAAGGTTTCTTTCCCCGAAAATGGTCCCTTTGCTTGATTTTCAAGTGAAAAAAAGAACAATTCGGCAGAAAGATTGGGAGTAGGCACATGAGTCGCACCTGGAGTAATGGAATTATTGATTGTATAATTCATTGAAGCAACCATTTGCTGAGAGATGGCCAATCCTAGTCCAAATTCAACGAGTTTATCTACTGAAAAAAAATCGGAATCATTCATCGTAATATAGTTAAATTGTTGGTGGAATGGGTGGTGGAACTTGAGCGAAAAGCGAGATTAACTCTTGAACCAACTCCGCCTTTTCCCAATTTCCCATCCCTGCTTTCCAAACATGCGTTTCTTTTGTGAGCTGACTATTGGAAACCAACTGGCTTAGTTCTGCCATGGAAAACGGTCCTGCTTGTTGGCCATTCAGAACGATGAAATAACTAATGGAAGTTGGCAAAGGAGGTGGAGCCTGTTGATTTTGATTTATGTTTTGACCCATTTGATTCATCATTCCTGCCATTTGATTTCCCATAGCACCTCCGAGAGCCATTCCGGTCATCATACCGGCCGGATTCATTCCTGAACCTTCACCGCCTCCAACTTGACCCATAGTTCCTAAACTATCGGCAGCAGTTTTAAGTACATCTGCTTGCTGATTCAATGCATGTGTATTAATGAAGTTGGTTTCCGTTTGTAATTTTTGAGCACGTTGGGCCTCTTCCCTTTGTACACGAAGGGTTTCTTCTAAGTTCTGTGCATTAATTTCTTGCGTATCAACCAAGTTTTTAATATTCACTGCGTTTTGGGCGTCAATAGTCTTAGTGACTTGATCCGCCGTAATGGCAGCCAATTTTTGATAATCTTCTGTTTCCTTATTGATTTCAATGGCGCTAATATCCAACGCTTTTAAATTGAGTCCAAAATCCGTTATAAGTCGTTGTTGAATTTCTGGAGTAATGCGCTCATTTACTTCAATGATGTTTCGCTCAATTTGTATGACCGGCCTTTGTGTTTCAGCAGGTAAATTGGTTACAACTTGTTTAATTCTTTTGGTTATGGCATCTTTCACTTGATTGAATAAATCTTCTTTATTAAAATCAATTAATCGATTCAGCTGGATAAATGACTGGTAATCAGTTAAATTAAACGTTAGTGTTCCACGAACAGAAACAGGAACTGAAAAATCAAGAAAGCGTGGGTCAAAGACATCAAAATAAGGGATTCCAAATTTTAACTGATTATTGCCCGAAACATTAATAAAATAAACTTCCGCTTGAAAAGGGCTTTGACCTCCAAATGCAGTTCCAACGATGTTTGAGAGAATAGGAAAATTTGCTGTTTTGATGGTTTCATCATGTGGCCCCACAATAAAATCTTGAATTTCGCCTCCGTCTTTAGAATATACAAATACGGCAACTTCTCCTTGTTTCACCCGCAAGCTACTTCCATAGCGAATCGAATTTTCTTTTAGTGAATTTTCGGAACTACCTACTGGCCGCCATTTCCAAACCAAATAATCTGGTTCATCACAACGGATAACATCCATAAAACCACCTTCTGAACTTTTAAATAAACCCATAATTTAATTTATTTCAATTTGTTTTGCATAGTTATTTATTTCTAAAAGAATTTTAGGATCCTCTTTCAGTGAAAATCGTGCTTTAATGATGATTTGTTCGCATTTTGTTTTCCAAACAGGAACCATTTCATTATGCACTTTGTTTTCAGCCGAATTCCGAGTTAAAAAATTTCCTTTTTGTTTTGCCTTGGGCAATGCCAATGCTAAAAACTCAAGCATGTCCACTTTTGTCGTTGGAATAGGGAAACTAGAAATAACCTCCATTTTTTTGCGCTCAATAGTTCCAGGGCCTAAAATACTCGAGAATGATTTTGCGTAAAAATTACCAATAGCAGCCATGGGATTGGATAAATCGGTTTCATCTTGTCGAGAGGACTCAATTTCATTCAACATCTCGAATAATTTTTGTATCGTAACATTCGTGTCACGTTGTGAAATTTCAAAATTACAATCCGTGCAACGTGCCGCATAAGCTGGAAGCACACCGCCACAAGCCGGACATTTGGATAAATCTGATTTCGATTGTTTGACTTCAGGAGGTATAACGGGAGGTATTTCTGTAGCCGCTTTTTCAATAATTGGCTCTTCATCCGTTTTTTCAGCGTTTTTTTCATACAGCCGGGCATCTAAAACCATTTCAAATTCATCTTGATCTATTCCTGCTTCCACTGCTTTACGGATCAATACCTCTCTTTCCTTTTCGGTTAAAACCCCATCCACTAAGGCAAGTTTCATGAATGATTCAATTCGTTCGTCGTACATTTTTTACTTTTATTGGATTTCAATACTTTCAAAGATATTAATTTATTTTTAACGTTGCTTTCATATAAGAAATCAATGAAACAACAAGAGTGTGTAAATAGTACTATTCGTTTAACAAACAATTTGATAAAAATAAAAGTAATAGGGGCTAATTAAAAAAATTAACTTAAATTTAGCATACAAAAAACATTCTGTAAATACTCAAAAGCATTTATGACCGATCCTACCTATTTAACAGAAGAAAAAGTTGACCTAAAAGCGGCATTGAAAAAATTCTTCGGATTTGATCAATTCAAAGGCAAGCAAGAAGCTGTTATTGAAAATGTGCTTTCAGGAAAAAACACCTTTGTCATCATGCCAACCGGTGGTGGTAAATCACTTTGTTATCAGCTCCCCGCACTTATATCAACCGGCACCGCCATAATCGTTTCTCCATTAATTGCCTTAATGAAAAACCAAGTGGATTCCATGCGGAATGTAAGCGATAATGAAGCAGTTGCCCATTTTCTAAATTCCTCGCTTTCCAAAACAGAGATTACTAAAGTTAAAAAAGACATACAATCGGGAATAACGAAAATGTTGTTCGTCGCACCTGAATCCCTCACCAAGCAAGAAAACATCGATTTTTTAATCTCGGTTGAAGTTTCGTTTTTTGCGATTGATGAAGCACATTGTATTTCAGAATGGGGACATGATTTCAGGCCAGAATATAGAAGACTGCGCGAAATTTTCGAACGAATTTCAAATGTTCCAATTATTGCTTTAACAGCTACAGCTACCCCGAAAGTTCAGTATGACATTCAGAAAAACCTGAATATGTTGGATGCTAAGGTATTCAAATCGTCATTCAATAGAGATAATTTGTTTTATGAAATAAGGCCAAAAAGGGATGTAGAAAAGCAAATTGTAAAATACATTAAAAACCAAGCGGGCAAAAGTGGAATAATTTACTGCCTAAGCAGAAAGAAGGTGGAGGAAATTGCTGAATTACTGCAGGTTAATGGGATTCAAGCACTCCCCTATCATGCAGGATTAGATGCTACATCACGTGCCAGACATCAAGATATGTTTTTGATGGAGGAAGTGGATGTAATCGTTGCTACTATTGCTTTTGGAATGGGCATCGATAAACCCGATGTGCGCTATGTAATTCATCATGATATTCCAAAATCCATTGAAAGTTATTACCAAGAAACTGGAAGAGCAGGACGAGATGGTGGCGAAGGAGAATGCATTGCGTTTTATAGCTATAAGGATATTGAAAAACTAGAAAAATTCCTTCAAGGAAAACCCGTTTCTGAACAAGAAATAGGAAAACAATTATTGGGGGAAATGGTTTCATACGCCGAAACTTCCCTGTGCAGAAGGAAATTTGTTCTTCATTATTTTGGCGAGCAATTCGACGAAAAAAGATGTTCAGAAAATTGTGACAACTGTAAAAATCCTAAAGAACGAAAAGAAGGTGCAGCTTACGTTTCAATGTTATTACAAGCCGTGCAGCTGCTGAATGAATCGCAAAAAGCAAAACATTACTGTGCGTTTCTGGCAGGAAATGTTACCTCGGATATCAAGTCCTATCAACACGATAGTTTACCTCTATTTGGCGTTGGAAAAGAAAAAGATGAGAATTTTTGGAATGCAGTTATTCGACAAACGACCGTTGCGGGATTAATTTCTAAGGATATTGAAACCTACGGAATTATAAAAATAACAAAGGACGGAGAAGAATTTCTATTGAATCCAAAACCTTTTATGTTGATTCAAGAAAGAGATTTCTCGAACACTGATGATGATGATGATTCATTGATTTCCCCGGGGAATAAAGGAGGAGCCTTTGATGATGTTTTATATGAAATGTTATTGGATTTGCGGAAATCACTTTCTAAACAAAGAAATATTCCACCTTTTGTGATTTTTCAAGATCCCTCCTTGAAAGACATGTGTTTTCATTACCCAATTTCGCTTGACGAATTAACAAACATTCAAGGGGTTGGAACTGGAAAAGCCACACGTTATGGAGAGCCATTTGTAGCTTTGATTGAGAAATATGTTTCCGAAAATGATATTGAGCGACCGCAAGACATGGTAATCAAATCATTGGTAAATAAATCTGGTTTGAAAGTCCAATTGATACAAAACATCGATCGAAAACTGCCGTTGGAAGACATTGGTCATTCTCAAGGAAAAACACTTCCTGTAATCATTGACGAAATTGAAGCAATCGTTTCATCAGGAACACGCGTAAACATTAACTATTACATTGAAACATTGATGGATAGTGAAAATCAAGAAGAAATTTACGCCTATTTTTCAGAAGCTGAATCGGACGACATCGTTGCAGCTTATCACGAATTTGATGGCTTGTATTCAGAGGAAGAATTGAGATTAATGCGCATTAAATTCATGAGCGAAATGGCAAACTAATCACTTGATTTCGGGCTACATTTTAATCTTTACCAACCGATCTATCGCACTCTTTTACGTATAAAACACTTTGTATGAAGTGCACTTTTTCACTATCTAATAAACGTGACCATTTTTACTAAGGAATAATTCTCAGCATTAGAGAATTATAAATGCGAATACTGTATCTTTGCATTCCAAAATAAATAAATATGCGTCTTGTTACGGTTGGTAGTGTTGCCTTTGATGCCATTGAAACTCCATTTGGCAAAACAAACAAAATTGTTGGTGGAGCAGGGACTTTCATTTCCTTGTCTGCATCGTTTTTCATAAAAAATCAAGGAATTATTTCAGTTGTGGGTGATGACTTTCCTACGGAAACGTTAGAATTCATGAAAACCCGAGGGATAAATACAGCGGGAATTCAAATAAAAGAAGGTGAAAAAACTTTTTTTTGGTCAGGAAAATACCACAATGATATGAATTCGCGTGATACATTAATTACAGAGTTGAATGTTCTGGAAAATTTTGATCCAATTGTGCCCGAAGAATTTCAGAATGCTGATTATCTGATGCTTGGAAATCTTTCTCCACAGGTTCAACGTCAAGTGATTGAGCGTATGGGAAGTAGGCCAAAATTAATTGCTATGGATACCATGAATTTTTGGATGGATATAGCTCTTACTGATTTAATGCAAACCATTTCGATGGTAGATGTGTTAATAATCAATGATGAAGAAGCGCGCCAATTATCAAAAGAATATTCTTTAATGAAAGCTTCCAAAGTAATCCGTGCCATGGGTCCAAAAATTTTAATCATAAAGAAAGGGGAACATGGAGCTTTATTGTTTCATGAAGATCACGTATTCTTTGCCCCGGCTTTACCGTTGGAGGATGTCTTTGACCCAACCGGTGCGGGAGATACTTTTGCAGGTGGTTTCATGGGGTATATTGCGGCGACAGATGATACATCCTTCGAAAACATGAAACGAGCTATTATTGCCGGATCAGCCTTGGCATCATTTAGTGTTGAAAAATTTGGCACAGAGCGCCTTACTGAAATATCTAGCGAAGACATGAATGAGCGCATGCAACAATTTGTGACGCTTACCAATTTTGAAATGAATCAACTGGCCTAACTTATTACTTATGGAAACCAATCCTTTTATTCAAGAAATTACTCTTTTACTTCAAGCTGAAGATTTACTAAATATTGGAAAAGAAGCGCAAGAACTTAAAGTGAAATTTGATGACTTTATTTTAGAAGAAGAGCGCAAAGAGCAAGTCAATCAATTAAATGCGGCTGAATCGGGTGAGCAATATGAATCAAAAGATTTTACTGAGCTCAAAGATGCTTTTTATGTTCAATATACAGCGTTTAAAACGAAAAGGAATGAACAAAAAACATTAAAGGAAGCGCTTGAAAAAGAAAATCTGAGACATAAAAAATCGTTGGTTGAAAAATTGCAAGAGGTCATTGAAAATGAAGAAAATATTGGTGCAGCATACAATGCCCAAAAAGAAATCCATGAAACCTGGAAAAAAATAGGCGATATTCCACGAGATAAGCGGGACGAAATTCAACGTGATTATTCGCGCATGCTGGAAATTTTCTTTCACAACATGAAAATTTATCAGGAATTAAAAGACCACGATTTTCACCGAAACACTCAGTTAAAGTTAGCGCTAATTAATCAGTTGGAAACCCTTAAAAACTCAGCCAATGTAAAAGATATGGAGTCTGCATTGCGCACGATTCAAAACGAATGGGAAGAAATTGGACCTGTGCAAAACGATGAATGGGAAAAGTTAAAAACCAACTATTGGGATGCTGTTCGGGCAGTTTATGAAAAAATTAATCAATTTTATAACGAACGAAGAAACATACAACTAGACAACTTAGAAAAGAAAAAAGATTTGCTCACCCAAGTCAATCAGTTGAACGAAAAACTTACTGAAAATCTGACGGCGAAACATTGGGAAACTGCCACTGAGACCTTATTAAAAATTCAAGCGAATTGGAAAACGATTGGTCAGGCACCTAAAAAGGAAAATGAAGAAATTTGGAAAACTTTCCGCGCGGCTTGCGATGTGTTTTTTGAAGCAAAAAAAGGGTTTTATAAAGATATAGAAGCGCATCAAACCGAAATTGCGGATAAAAAACGGAAATTAATTGAAGAGGCTAAGAAAATTCAGAACTCTACGGATTGGCGCTCAACTTCCGAGAAACTCATTCGCTTGCAAAAGGAATGGAAGAATTCGGGAAATGCCGGACAGCGATTTGAGAATAAACTCTGGAGTGAATTCAGAGCAACCTGCGATGTCTTTTTTAATGCCCGTGAAACCAATTTAAAAGAGCAAGAAGCAGAGCTTATCACCAATTTGGAGTCAAAAAAACAAATTTTGGAACTACTTACCAATTTTGTTGCTTCAGGTGAAAAATTGACTGATTTAAATGCTTTAAAAGAATTTGCTGATTCGTGGAAAGCAATTGGCTCTGTTCCAGCTGAAGGGCGAGATGAATTATATCAATCGTATAAAAAAATCCTAGATGCCCATTACGAGAAATTACAAATTGATCCTGCTGAAAAGGAATTAATTATTTATAAGGCAAGATTTGAATCATTACCCGCAGGAACGGACAGAATTCAATCGATTCAGCGTGAGAAAACGTTTATTCGTAAGCAAATAGACCAATTGAATGCTGAAATAAATCAAATGGAGAATAA
The DNA here is from genome assembly GCA_945863425.1 of Lishizhenia tianjinensis. Classification (GTDB taxonomy): domain Bacteria; phylum Bacteroidota; class Bacteroidia; order Flavobacteriales_D; family Crocinitomicaceae; genus UBA952. The sequence continues at coordinate 2,907 of CAMBBW010000015.1, read as the reverse complement.
CCTAAGCTTTTTTGCTAAGTCCAAAGGAGCCGATGCGTTGAGAAAGGAAGTGGATGGAAAAATTCAGCAAATTCATCAACGTATTAGCGTTTTTAAACAAAAATTGAAAGCCATTCCAAATGAATAGTTTTATCAATGTTTTAACGCTTTTTATAACTTTTCCCATTTTGGCTTTGGCCATATTTATTGGATTCGATATTCCATTTGACTCATTTGGAATTACGGGTACTGAAATCCCCTATCGTTTTGAAGTATTCGCTGGACTAGGTTTTGTGTTGTTTTTAATCCAATTGAGGAGATCCACACGCCGATGGATGGCTCTATCCATGGTTGCAAAATTGAATCGATTTCAATGGAATCAACCGGTTAGTGGACCAAGGAAAAAACGAGTTGCTACTTATAATTTAATTGAGGTTACCGTAATGGTTGTATTAAGTTATGGCTTGTATACAATAACGAAAGAATCAATCGTGCCTGCAATTGTGTTTTTGGCTTTTGGACTGGATTCATTGGTTTTTACCCTGGTTGGAAGAAACAAATACCGAGTAGGACTATCATCTAAAGCTATTCTAGTGGCAGATCGAGAAATTATTTTAATTTACTTTGTTGGACTAAGAAAAGTTGCCATTCAACAACAAACAGTCTATTTCGATTACATCAATAACCTACAACTCACCTTTCCGTTGGACTGTATTGAGGAGCAGAATAAACACGATTTTTTTGAAGCATTACACAACGTTATAGACAAGGATCGGGTATTTTTTAGTAATATTCAGCAAACTTTATAACCCCCCTATGAATAAAACGCAAATTTTAATTGTTGAAGATGATTATAGCTTTGCCGATTTAGTCCAGTTTCAACTCACGACTGTTGGGTTTGAATCAGAATTTATTTTAGCCATTGCGTCCATAGAAGAAGCCAAAGAAGCATCTCAAGAGTTTATTCCCGAAGTCATTTTACTTGACCTAAATATATTGGATTCTAACGGGATAGTTACGTATGATTCCATCACTGAAATATTTCCACATGCATCAGTCATCGTGCTTTCCGGATTGGATGATAAGTTAATTGCGCTTCAAATTGTATCAAAGGGCGCCCAAGATTATATTTTAAAAAGTGATATTAAACCCGAATTATTAGAAAAAACTATTAATTATGGTGGGTTACGAAAAAAATTAAAAGATGAACTGGAAGAGTCTGAAAAGAAATACCGGGATATTTTTTATAATTCACCAAAGCCCATGTTCAAATTAAAGGGCGAATCTTTAATGATTGAAATGGCTAATCAGGCATCACATGATTTATACAAGGTTCCTCATGGTGGATTTGATGGATTGAGTTTTTACGAATTTAATTCGCTTGGCAATACCCCATTTCTCAATTTAGCGAGCGAGTCTTCATTTAGAAAAGAATTTATTCAAGAAACACTAACTGGAGAGGAAAAAACAGTTGAGGTGATATTAAACAAACTCGATTCTCTGGATGAAGTCATGTTTATCGCTCACATAATAGATCGAACGGAAGAACTCGAGTTTGAACGCAAAAAATATGAAATCATTTCGCATGCCGAAGAAAGTGAAAAAAAGAAAATAGCGCGTGAATTACACGATGGGTTGGGTCAAAATATGGTTTTGTTAAATTTACTTTATCAAAGTGTAACACCTCCGTCTGACCAACAAAACCAATTTGATGAGATCGGACATTTGATTCAAAACTGCATTCGAGAGTTAAAGGAAATCGCTTATAATTTGCTCCCGCCAGAATTGGATCATGGGTTTTTAAATGCCATCCATCGCTTTGCGCATAGGGTAAATTCTATTGGTGCAATGGATTTTATAGTAGATATTCAAGAGGGATTTTCCGAAGAAGATCTACTAAATATTGATAAATTCAATTTATACAGGATTGTGCAGGAATTCGTTAATAACTCCATTAAACATTCCTTTGCGAAAACAGTGAATTTTAAGATTGAGAAAACATTTAGTGATATCACTATTTCAATTTCAGATAACGGCATTGGCTTCGATGAAGAGACTGTTCTTAAAGGGTTAGGTATTCAGAATGTACAACACCGCATTAAAATGGCCAATATTAAAGGCGGTTTTAATAGCACCCTAGGTAAAGGCGCTGAGTTAAGACTGGTAATCAATCGATTTTAATCTTTTCAAACATTACCATTTCAGTTAATAATAACCTATATTTGCACCGATAATTTAATTAAATGAGTATTTCAAGATTTTACATGCGATTTTTACTTATCGCAGCACTAATTTGTCCGATTCTATGGCAGAAAAGTTTGGCTCAAAGCCCCATTGCATCTTTTACAACGCTTCCTGCAAGTTCAGTTGGCACGGTAACCATTTGTCAAGGGCAGCAAGTGACGTATATAAATACATCCACTAATACAGTTCCCGGAGCAACCTATACCTGGAATTTTGGAACTGGCGCGACGCCAACCACTGCAACGGGTATTGGGCCGCACAATGTGATTTATAATTCTGTTACCACTACAACTGCTTCATTAACTGTATTAAATACAAATGGTTTATCAAATAGCTCTTCGTTATCTATTCAAGTAAATACCACACCCACTTCCAATATTACCCTAGCAAATAGTGGCGCTAGTTTTGCTACAACAACTGCAGGAGGTTTAACGTTATTCAGAAATTGTAGCATCAGTCTTTCTACTGCATTTTTGTTTAATGTAACAAGCTATCAGGTTGGAACAACCCAAACATTTAATTGGGGAGATGGCTCGCCTAATTCAACCCAAGCCAATTTATCTGGATCCAATCAAATTACACATACGTATGGATTAGGACAATTTACACTTACGCACACGGTTATTTTGCCAAATGGCTGTCAAGTTATTAAACAATATACCATTTTTAATGGCGAAGCACCGG
>CAMBBW010000014.1 GCA_945863425.1 Lishizhenia tianjinensis | reverse complement strand
CCGTTGGTATAACTTCCGTGTCCAATTGTAATTCCTCCAACATTCAAATCTGAGTTAAATGTTTTGTTGCCTGCAAATGTTTGCGAAACTGTAGTAATTACACCTCCGTTAGTCGCATTTGCGGGAGCTAAATTTAACACGCCATTGGTGATCGAAGCCCCATTTGCAATTGAAACTGCTTGTATAGCTCCTATTGAGATTGATGCAGTTCCTGCACTCACACTCCCATCCGCCATTAAATATTGTGTGGATGTACCTGTTGGTGTTTTAAAACCAGCACCCTGATAAAAACCACTTGTATTTACTAAGGTAACATCCGTGTTTCCTAATTGAATTTTATCACTCGCATCTACCAATGCAGAATTACCTATTGCGGTAGCATTGGTTAAGTTTCCAGATGCCACATCAGCATAATTACCAACAGCAGTATTTTGATTTCCTGTAATGTTTGATTGCAACGCCAACCAACCAAGAGCATTGTTTTGAATACCCACTGTATTATTAGCTAAAGCGCCCCATCCAACTGCCCCATTTGTATGGCCAGAAGTGTTTACATTTAATGCATACGCACCAACGGCTACACTGTTGTTTCCGACTGAAACTGACATTGCACTATTTCCAATAATTGTATTATCGTCACCGATAGATGCGGGGTTGGAAGCATTATTACCAAAAACTACATTTCCAGTACCTGTGCCGATATTTCCAACTCGCATGTTATTTAATGTGCCATTAAGTTTCATATTACCTGCTACTTCAAGTTTTTCTGAAGGGGTTGTTGTTCCAATACCAACATCTCCAGATTCAGTAATTCTCATTCTTTCTGTATTATTCGACCATAATGTCATAGGACTATTATAAATGTTTCTTATTACAGCTATATTTGAAGGCGTGTACCCTAACATTAAACCTGCACCACCACTTGCACCGGTAGTATTATTTCCTATTGAAATATACCCCCAAGCGTTGTTTAAATTAGTTTTGAAAGCCGCAATACCAGTATTGGCACTTGCCCTAACATCTAAAGGAACTATAGGAGAAACTGTTGCTATACCTACATTACCTCCATTATTATAAATATTACTGTTATTTGTAATCCATGAAGTCCCATCCCAATAAGGTGTGTTTCCTGCAGCTGTTCCATTAGGCAGCAAACCAGTTGCTCCTGCAGCACCTGTTAACCCTTGAATTCCTTGAGCGCCTGTTGCTCCTGTTGCTCCTGTTAAACCAGTTGCGCCTGTTAAACCTGTTGTGCCTGTAGCACCTTGAGGACCCGCTGGGCCAGTAGCACCAACTGCACCATTAGTTCCTGGTAAACCTTGAATTCCTTGAGCGCCTGTTGGGCCTGTTGCTCCAGTTAAACCAGTTGAGCCTGTTAAACCTGTTGCGCCTGTAGCACCTTGTGGACCCGCTGGGCCAGTAGCACCAACTGCACCATTAGTTCCTGGTAAACCTTGAATTCCTTGTGATCCTGTTAATCCTGTTGCTCCTGTTAAACCAGTTGCACCTTGAGTACCTGTTGGGCCAGTAGCACCAACTGCACCGTTTGTTCCTGCTGGACCTTGAATTCCTTGTGGACCCGTAGGACCAGTCAATGAATTTATAAAATCAGTTTCGGTTCCTACATTTCCTAAACCGAGCCATACTTGATACGCACTTATACCATTTGTTCCGTTTGCGCCATCAATACCGTTTAATCCTGCTGGACCTAGAGCTCCTGTTGCTCCATTTAGTCCATTAGTGCCATTCGTTCCTGCCGGACCCTGTATTCCTTGCGGCCCCACTGGACCTTGGCCGTTTCCTGATGTTTTTGCATACAAGGCATACGGAACACTCAATAGTTGACTACTTCCCATTACTGAATAGTTGATTCCTCCAGTTACGTCAATAGCTGTTTCCATAACATAAGGACCATTTGCCCAATCGATGTTGGAGAATGTTCCACTTACAACAGTTCCGTTTCCTATTTGAACATTAACCAAACCATAGGCATTGGTATTTGTTGCAAATGTTTCGGAATAAACCGTAGTTCCAGCAACAGAACCTTGAAAAATGGTCATGCGAATTCCAACTGCTTGATTGTTCATTATTGCATTTCCAGCATCACGAACGACTGCCTGGTACTTGAAGCCCTCGGGCGCTTGGCCAAATGAGCTGAATGAAAGTGTTGCTGCTGCAACGAGTGATAAAAGTAATTTTTTCATGATCTGATAATTAGTGTGATTTTATTAATTTGAAATTCTTCAATTGTCCCTTTTGGTCATTGATGCTTAACGAATACGCTCCCGGAGCCAATTGACTTACCTGAATAGGTGTTTGCTCTGCAGAAAGAATGTTTTGCATAACGAGTTTACCCTGTGCATCATATAGCGTATACGTTACATGATCGAACCTACTTGATTTGATATTTAAAACATCCTGTGTTGGGTTAGGGAAAATAGTTGCTTCGTAATTTGGAGCAAAATCCTCCACTCCTACTAAGTTCCAATTGGTTTGATGGAAGCCTTGGGTTAAATCATTTGTTCCGTTTGTTCCAGTATTAATAACAACTTCACCTACAGTAAAGTCCATACTACCGTTAGCATTAGAGTAGGTTTCTCCCTGAGAAGAAATGACCTCTTGGGCTGATAAAGTACTTACAAACAGAAGAAAAACGATCGAAATAGATAATTTTTTCATTTTTACATATTTATATTGACCGCAAAAGTACCTACCAGCAAGAAGTAATAAAATACTACTTTAGTAGTAGATTGTAGGTGAAATTAATACGACCTTAAAAGGATTTAAGACAACAGAAATAAATAATATGTTTTAGAATTTCTTAATACAACAAAGGGGATTGTTGCCTAATCCAACTGAAAAAATTACAATGTATACCAGGAGATGATACTCATAAAGGTCAAATATTAAAAAGAATGATCCTTTATAATTCCTCCGTGGAGCTTTTAAGTTCTAGTTGAATTATCAAGTTAATTATTTGGAGATTTAGTTAGTTACGGATATCTTATTTCCTCTAGTATGATGCCCCGGGGAAAATCCTTTTTTTTTATGCAAACCGTATGGAAGACATTCCAACTTTTCTACTTATTCTATCTCCGATTTTTCAGACAAAGGTCCAAAACCAAATTCAGGGATGGTTGAACAGAAAAAAGGAGTTAATGAAACAATATTAACACGTTAATAATATATAATTGAACTTTTTTTAGTCCAATTATTACATATTTGGGTTAAATCCACAAAATAAAACTAAATTTGCGTAATCCTTGCCTTAAATTAATAAGGAATTTTAATGATAAAGAAAATTGTTTTATTTTCCTTTTTGAGTTTTTTATTATTGTTTGGGCTCTACCATTTAAATTTTGGTTCTGAAACAAAAGTTCAGTTAATCAATCCTTCAAAAAAAGTAAAAAAAGCAAATCTACCTGATTTTAATCTTGATAATTTGGAAGATTCTGCCTTCTCTTATCAGTTAAATTGTTCATTTGATTCAATTAGCAATTTATCGAGGGTTTATTTTGGTGAAAATTACGGAGAAGATTCGTCGATTTTGTGTTTTAGAGGGAATGCTCAGAGATCTAAACCATCGATCGGTAAAATCAAGACAAAACCTACTAGATTGCAAATTAAATGGAAATTCAAAACAGATGTTGACAATACAAAAACTCAATTTGGAGTTTGGGGTGGCGGAACAGGATGGACTGGTCAGCCTTTATATGTTAAATGGAAAAAAGGTAATAATTGGAAACAAAATTTAAATTCCGGATACACGGATTTGAATGAATTGGAAGAAGTAATTTTTGGATCACTCTGTGGCAAAGTGTACTTTATTGATTTTAACACGGGTATTGAGACACGAAATCCGTTAACGATAGGAAATCCTATTAAAGGAACTATTTCGCTTGATCCAAGGTTGAATGGAATGTTGTATGTTGGTCAAGGTATAAAACATACCGATAAATTCGGGAGCTACTTTTTTAATATGTTTAGTGGGGAATTATTAAATTTTCAAACTGGATTAGATAATTTTTCCTATCGATTGTGGGGTGCATTTGATAGCAATCCCTTGATTGATGAACAAAATAGCACATTGTTTTGGCCTGCCGAAAATGGGATAATCTATCGTTATGATCTTAAAAATCTTACCAAAGAGCCTATTAAATTTAAATATTCTATTCAAAATAAACCACATCAAGGAATCGAATCAAGCTTTGGTGCCTTTCGAAATTTGGGGTATTTTTCTGATAATAATGGAAATGTTTTCTGCTTGAATTTAAATACCATGAAGCCAGTTTGGTATTTTGACAATTTGGATGATTCAGATGCAAGCGTAGTTGTTGATATTGAAAATGATAACCCATTTATCTACCTCGGAAATGAGGTTGATAAACAAGGAGCAAAGGGAAGTTCTTTTTTTAGAAAACTTGATGGACTTACAGGTAAAGAAATATGGAGTATTCAACGTAATTGCAGTGGTGAAAACAAAGGAGCGCTATCGAATAATGGAGGGATTCTATCTACGTGTATCGTTGGTAAGCAAAAAGCAATTGATATTGCGATAACTATTTTTTCTAGAGTCGGAGAAAAATTAGGGGGAGAAATTGTAGCTGTTAATAAGAAAACAGGACGCGAAATATATTCAATTGAGTTAGACAACTATTCTTGGTCATCACCCGTTGATTTGTACGATTCACAGGGAAACATGTATTTTATTCTTGGAGATGTTTCAGGAGAAATTGCTCTTTACGAAGGCAAAACGGGAAAAAAGATTGATTTTATTCAACTGGAAGGTGCAATTGAGTCATCACCTATAGCCATTAATAATACAGCAATTATAGGGACAAGAGGTGGGTTTATTTACACTATTTCGGTGGAGTAATTATTTTTAACCCTCAGAATGCCTCTATTAAATCCGCCCCTATGGGTTAATACCACATTGATTCAACCGTTATAATTGATGCCTAAAATAAGATGATTCGGAAATTTAACTAATCACCATATCCTTTCCGCAATTAAAATGACCTAGCGGACATTCTTTTTTTCCGTGTAATCCGCATGGTCGACATTCCAACTTTTCTACTTGTTTGATTTCTGAATGATCAGACAGAGGTCCAAAACCAAATTCAGGGATGGTTGAACAGTAGAACGCACTTACTGGAGCATTCATCGCCGAAGCAATATGCAAAGGGCCAGAATCATTTACATATACATGCTGACTTTCAGCAAACAAAGCTGCTGTTTGTAGAAGCGAGAATTTTCCAGCCAAATTTACAATCCTCTCCACCCTACCCGATTTATCAATAATCGCTTGACATAAGGCATTATCTGAATTGGCACCTACCAAGTAAATGGTTAAGTCAGACGAGCAAGATTGAATCAACTCCACCCATTTTTCTTCCGGCAATTGTTTCGTTTTCCAAACAGAAGCTGGAGCCAAACAAACAAATTTTTCAGCAGTGTAAACTTCAACACTTTGAACATCTTTGGCTGATGGAAATAAGGAAGGACGACAAATTAATTCAGCACCAAATTCTTTAATCAAGGCTAAATTTCTTGTCACTTCATGGGTTCCATTACCTATTTCATGCTTAAAGCGTTTGGTATAAAGAAAGGCAAATGGATTTTTATCAAAGCCAACAATTTGTTTTCCACCAGAGAAACCAGCAATGATTCCTGACGAACCAAAACGATGTACATTGATGACAAGATCATATCGTTGTGATCTGAATTTACGGATGAGTCGCCAAATTTCAGAGAATTTATTTCTTGATTTATCTAAAACGTAAACGTCTCTAATCGCAGGATTATTAGACAAAAGGATTTCATTCCCTTTTTTTACCAAAAAATCAATTTTAACCTGCGGGAACAAACGATTCAATTCAGAAATAATCGGTGTAGCAAGAATTACATCCCCTAAAAATGCGGTTTGAATAACCAATACAGAATTTGGGGTTTTCATGAAACAAGGCTTTTTTGCATTACAAAATCATTCATAAAATAGCCATTGCCGATATCAAAATCTTGTTCATCAATAATTTCAAATCCGGCATGTAAATAGAAATCTACGGCTTTATTATAGCGATTTACTTGTAAGGACAGATGACGCATCCCTTGTTTCTTGCCAAAATCTATGGAGAAATTCAATAGTTTTTTTCCAAGACCCAATCCCTGTTTTTCAGGAAGCACATAGATTTTCTGCAATTTCATTCCATTTGGTTCAGGACAATTCAATTCGACATCAAGAAATCCCACTGCTTGATTCCCATCAAAAATGGCGAAAAAATGATGGTCGCTTTCAGTACTTTTTTCAAGTGTTTCAATGCTGTACATCCAATTTAGCATGTACGACATTTGCTCTTGAGACAATATTTCTGAATACGTTGATGGCCAAATACGATACGCTAACTCTTGAACAACAGACAATTCATCCTTTTCAAGTTGACGAATTTCCATATTAGAGCTTGATGAATTTTTGCTGTTCGATTTTACCATGTATCGTTAATCTTAACCAATACGTTCCTGGTTGTAGGTCAGAAATGCTAATCTTGTTATTATTCACTGGTTTGCGAATGATCTTGCCCATTAAGTCAACGATTTCTATGAATTGAAAAGCTTCATTTGTACCAGAAAAAGTTAGTTCATTCGTTGCCGGATTCGGATAAAGATTCCATGTAAACGTTTCATTTACCTCCATTACTCCAACTGTAACTAGTGCTAATTGAACAGCTGCATAGGCATTAATTTTACCAGCTCCCCATCGATTACTTCCTCCGGCGGGTATTACACCTGTAAAATTGTCTTGCCGTGCCGTTTGCATGATGATTTCCTTCACTTGTCTGGCAGATAAATAGGGATTTGCATCAAGTATCAACGCTGAAACTCCTGCAACCATAGGTGAAGCCATTGATGTGCCAGACAATTTTGCGAAATGGTACGTTCTCCCGTTAAAATCTACTGAACCGCTTGAAGTAAAAGCTGCATCTGTAAAAGAAGACATGGAAGAAATAACAGATACTCCCGGAGCAGAAATGTCTGGTTTCATTACTCCATCATAGCGCGGCCCATAACTTGAGAATGAAGCAATTGCCCCACCTGCCATTGAGATTCCGGAAGTTTGATATTGGGAGGCATAAGCTGCAACACTTATTACATCGTCAGAACAGGATGGTTCACTAACCCCGTTCAAATTATCACCTGCAACTGTTCCTGAACCCGAAACAGAAAAAGGCATTCCCCAGTTTCCAACATCTGTCGTTAATTCGGTTACGTTCCAATAATGCACTGTTCCAGAAATTGCCGTAGACTTTAAGATAACTTTTAACGCGGTGTCTGTATTTTTTACTCGTAATCGCATTTGTGGACGATTATTTAAATAATGTGCGCTATCCGCTGAGATATTATACCAGATCGTATCAACTCCCGCAACTAAAAAAGTATCAATATAAGAATGTGTTGTGTCTGTTGAGTAAAATGGACTTTCGACCAAAGTGACATTTGAAGCATTCGCAACAATAATTCCATTAGCAAAAGAATTTCCGGGTTCACCCCATGCATGAATGCTTTGTCCCCACATGTTAGCATTTGAAGCATAAGAGTAAAAATCGATTTTAGATTTGAGAATATTATTTGAAAATGTTTTTTTAATGTGAAAATTAACATTGCCGTTGTTACCCGCTGAATTTGCAAATACCACACCCAAATCCGTATAAGCAGTGATTGCTTGACTTAACAAAGAGGTACCATCCAACGTTCCAAAATGATACAAGCCCCAACTCATATTTACCACCAATCGCTTTCCATCTGTCTGCGCCTTTTGATACATCCACTCCCACGCATCTAATACAGCGGCAACATCTACTAAGAATGTAACAAATAAAAATTTTGAATCAAAAGCAACACCCCGATTAGGCGTTCCGGCTCCTCCCCCACCGGCAATTCCAGCTACGTGAGAACCATGAGTAGCAAACGAATAAATATTAGCTGTATCGCTACCTGCCGCTAAAAGTGATGCAGAGGTATTATATTCTGTTCCATAACCGAATCCAACTGGAGCAGGTCCACTCGTTTTATATTGATCCCAGGCAGCAACTATCCGTGTTTGTTGCATAGCAGTATCATAAAACATAGGAGAAGTATAATCAAATCCCCAATCCGTAACTCCGATATATACATCTTTACCCGTATAACATTCAGGCAATCCTAATCCCAACTGAACGCTATCGGCGCGCACATCGTGTACGGCTTTATCTAATAATGGTTGATTTTTTCCAGAAAGTTCAACGTATACGGAAGCAAAAATAGGATTAGATAATTCAGAAATTTGCGACTCCAATAATCTCAACGAAAAAACTCCATAGGAATCACCCTTTTCGGTATAACCACTAATCACGAAACCAGAAGTAAAATATTTCGAATTCAGCTCATGATACTTAGAAGAGCTTCCGCGACAAACAAATGATATATAATTCACAGTTTTCCCCTCTGAAACATACAATTTCATTACCGGAAATTTTTCAGGCATGGGTAATTTGTTTTTAATATAAGTAGTTAATTCAGCAATGTCTGTTTCTGTGTTTTTTGACGTACTAACTTGAGAAAAAACAACTTGATAGATTGCAGAAATGAAAAACAGGGAAATAAATAAACGGGGCCTCATAATTTTTCGTTTTAAAAGATGAAGTTACTCAAGAAAAAGGAAAAATGAGGGATTAAATAAAGTAAAATGTCATAAATGAAAAATAATTACCTTCGCATTATGCGAATCAAAACCCAACCATTTTTTTTTCTAATCGGCATCATTTCCCTCATAAGCTCGTGTGCGGAAACGGAAGATATTGATAGCACCCAAAATACTTCTGAAAAAAAAGAACCGGTTGAGTCTGTGGCAAAACGTTTTATAGAATCAAAATTAGAGATTTCTGCTGCCGAAAAATACAAACTTGACATTTACAAAAGTCAATTAGATGGCGATAATGACGAAGATGCTGTGGTGACTGTTAATCGGTATAATTATGCTGTTGAAAAAGCAAGTCAATCAAAAAACCCAGGAAAAGTCGCAGAAATAGGCTATATGGGCCCTTACAATTCTATTTTTTATTATGATGGCGCGACTGGAACGATGACTGGACCAATGGAAATTCCCTCCACCCCTATTTCTCCTCTTAAAATTTCATTTGAAAAAGTAATGAGTGAGGCCTATTCTGATGTCATCGTTAGTTTTCGTATTCGCAATAGCTGCTTCAAACACATTTACACGATACAAAATAAAAAACCAAAATTAGTTTTTGGATGGAAAATTTTTGATGGATTTGGTTCACCAGACGCAAAGGCTTTACATTTAGTTTTTGAGACAACTGCTGTTAGTTTACCCAAAGATATTCGCGTGATGAAGGCAAATATTCTTTCGTCGTCCGAAAAACAAGACTATAATGTAGATGAACCTGTGTTAGAAAAATTGAATGAGGAAGAATTTCGATTTTTCTATAATCCCAAAGAAGGAAAATATGCCATCAAGGCATCAACCTTAAAACCAAAGGCTGATTAAAAAAATCATCGCCAATATTGCACCGTAAATTAATGCAATCTCCATGTAATCTCGCTTAACTGATTTTTGTTTGTCTCGAGCCACTTTCGGCTCAGCTTTTGGAGTTTGTTTTGATTGGTTTGTAGAAGAATCTTTTCCATCAAATTGTTTCAATATCTTCTTCCAATCAAATAAAATAGTTTCAGCTAAGTAAACTTTATCGTTCTCGTTCAATTGGATATAATCATCTAATTTCCTACTGTTCACTCGAGTACCCGATTGGGTATTCAAATCAGAAATAAATACGTTTCCCTCCGTATCACGAAAAAGCTCCATATGAAATGAGTCTATTCCATCAATTACCAAATCGTTTGTTGGATTACTACCAATTCGTACAAATAACTTTTTACTCATTCGGAGCGATTTTTTCCTCGGTCATATCCAATCCTTTCAAAATCAAAACGTATATGTCCTCAGGATGCATAACTGCTTGTCTTCTTTCAACAACACTTTTCACAAATACGTATTTTTTAGTCCCCTGCTTCCATTGAAAGTCCGTAAAATTAAATGCATATTTATTCAACTGCACTCCCATTTTATCAAATCGTTTTATGGTTACTTTTAATGAGGGCTTAATGCGCGATTGACGACCGTTTGGTAATCGAATATCACTTCCTCCCATACTCATCAAGTTAAAACGAATGTCTAAATATTCATCACAATTTGATAAAATCGCGACTTTTTTTGAGTTTCTTGGAAACCCCTCTATTTCTCCTCCAGTAAAAGTAAAAACAGTATCTCCTTCATTGATTTTAAAAATATATTCGGCATCCCCTTTTGAAATAAAAGACGCAAAGTTTAAAACTTTAATATGCAAAGAATCAAGTATATACTGTGGAAAAAGTGGCGATTTAGAATAACGATTTGCTACACCATTTGGTGGATTAGCTCCTAATAAGTCATTCATTATTACTGGATCCAAACGTAATCCAGTATAAAAAACTCCCACTTTCTTTTGAGAATAAGCACTAAAGCAAGTAATAATAAAAATTAAAAACAATGATTTTGAAAGGCGCATAAGGTATTTTTAGTGTAAAATTACATAATTTAGTATATATAATGAATGATTTAGAGATGAATTTTCCACTTTTCAGAAAGCTTTCCAATGGAAAAAGATTCTATAAAATACTGTCTACAAATGAGTTTGAAGAAATACAGCTAATCGGATCAAAATCCTTCAAACGAAAAATTCACGCGACGCAATTTCCGGAAATGATATTAATTCAAGATATCATTGAATTAGTTCAACCATACCAATTGAGTTGGGAAGAAGAATTTAGACAATTTGAGACCTAATCCCTCGAAATAAACAACAATCCTTTCGTATATTTGCCACAAAACTAGAAGGATGGCGATTTCAAAAAACGAATTAGAATTCAATTTCAACGAGGATCAAATGCGCTTAAAAATAAGTGCATTGGAACGAGAATTGGCAACTGTTGCGTTAGGTGGCGGAAAAAAACGAATTGAAAAATTGCATGAGCAGGGAAAGTTAACTGCACGTGAGAGAATTGATTTACTGCTCGATCCAAATACAGAACGCATAGAAATCGGAGCCTTGGTTGGTCATGGAATGTACGAAGAACATGGCGGCTGTCCATCAGGAGGTGTAGTAATCGTTATTGGATTTGTCTCTGGTAAGCAATGTATTGTTGTTGCCAATGATGCCACAGTTAAAGCAGGAGCTTGGTTTCCAATTACGGGCAAAAAGAACTTGCGTGCTCAAGAAATCGCTATAGAAAATAGACTTCCGATTATTTATTTAGTTGATTCAGCCGGAGTATATCTGCCGTTACAAGATGAGATTTTTCCAGATAAAGAACATTTTGGTCGAATATTCAGAAATAATGCAGTCATGAGTTCCATGGGTATTGTTCAAATGGCTGCCGTGATGGGGAGTTGCGTTGCTGGTGGTGCCTATTTACCAATCATGTCGGATGAATCGCTGATCGTAAATAAAACCGGAACAATTTTCTTAGCTGGATCCTATTTGGTGAAGGCCGCAGTTGGTGAATCAATTGACAATGAAACACTTGGAGGCGCTACAACCCATACTGAAATTTCAGGCGTGTGCGATTACAACGTTGAAAATGATCAAGAATGCCTGAAAACCATTCGTGACTTGATGGATAAAATAGGTAAACCGGAAGATGCAGGTTTCGATCGAAAAGAATCTGTAGCACCTAAGGAAGATCCTAAAAATTTATACGGTATTTTACCTGCTGATCGCAACAAACAGTATGATATGAAAAACATCATACGCTGTTTAGTAGATAATTCAGAATTCACAGAATACAAGTCAGATTACGGTAAATCAATCATTTGTGCCTATGCACGCGTGGATGGCTGGAGCGTGGGAATAGTTGCTAATCAACGAAAAGTGGTAAAAAATGCCAAAGGGGAAATGCAATTTGGAGGTGTAATTTATTCTGATTCTGCCGATAAAGCAGCACGTTTTATCATGAACTGTAATCAAAAAAACATTCCATTGGTTTTCTTGCAAGACGTAACCGGATTTATGGTAGGTTCGAAAAGCGAACACGGTGGAATTATCAAAGACGGAGCGAAGATGGTGAATGCGCAAGCCAATTCCGTAGTTCCAAAGTTTACCATCGTAATTGGAAATTCTTACGGAGCCGGAAATTATGCCATGTGTGGGAAGGCATATGATCCACGATTAATTGTTGGCTGGCCTACTGCCGAAATTGCCGTTATGGGTGGTGCTGCAGCTGCTAAAGTATTATTACAAATTGAAGTAGCAACGTTAAAAGCGAAAGGTGAAGTTATCACACCAGAACGCGAAAAGGAACTTTACGACACGATTAAAAATCGATACGATAAACAAATCTCACCTTATTATGCTGCTAGCCGCTTGTGGATTGATGCAATCATAGACCCAGTTGAAACGCGCAAAGTAATTTCAATGGGAATTCAAATGGCAAGTCATAAAAAAGCAGAGAAAGCGTATAATGTAGGGGTGATTCAGACGTGATTTAAATAATTATCTAATTTGTTTCTAACTATTAATTTCTATTAAATTATAAAATGAAAAAAACAATCCTTATCCTTGCACTAGTAATTCCTACGATGATCTTTTCTCAGAAAACAAAGAAATCGAAACAACCCCAAGAGAAACAAAACAATTATGAATTACTAGGTGTCTCGTTAAGTTCCAGTTCAGGAAATGAAACTAAATTTTTCTATAATCAACCAAATGCCATTTCTTTAATTGGTTGTCCAACTTGCGAAATAAAAGCACATACTATTTTTGAGACAGATCCAGATAAAAAAGTCTACTTGGATGCTAATCAATTCAAAGTGGAGAAAAATAAAGGTGGAATCATTCTGAATGACTGTGAATTTGAATCTTCCTTTTTTGCGAAAAATGGAGCACTAGTAACCTTGTTAATTGGATGGGCACCTATTGCTCCAATTACCTTAGAATTCTACAACAACGGTATTAAATTACCGATTGAAAGAGAATTCAGTATGGAATATTAAAATCCAATTTACTGCTTCACCAACGATTTCGTATAAACGCGATCATTCGTAATGATTTTCACCAAATACGTTCCTGATTTATACGTTGAAACATCCACAAACGATTCTGCAAAGTTAGCAGTAGCATTCATTTTTTCTGAATAAATCAATCGGCCTGTTAAATCGAGAATCTCTAGATTTGCATCGTTATTTATCGCACCACTCACTTCAACGGTTGTAAGTCCATTAGATGGATTTGGGAATACTGCGATTTCATGTTTCATTTCATTTTCCGGAACGTCGACTGTAAATCCTACAGAAAAATCATAACGATGATAACTTCCAAAATCACCCGGGAAAAATTCGATGTAACTTCCGCCTACCAATCGTATTTTCAAGGATCCAGCCGTTTCACCTTCTACTTGAGAAGAATACCAGAAGGATAATCCATCACTATCCGTATCTTCGATGATTATGGAATAACAACCCGGAGCCAGATTAAATGTGTCCTTGTATTGCGTTTGATTTGTCAATTGAGTGCGTTCAAAAATGATATTTCCTGCATGATCCTGCAAACGGTAATTATTTTCACTTGCTTTGTTATTCGTTGTTAACCAAACGAAAAATGGTCCATCGATTCGCTCAGGTGCGTCAAAATGAACTGTTTTCATGCTATTTTGATTGTACTCGTCATCCCCATTATTCCCGTTTACATTATGTACAAATGCTCTGAATGTTTTGGAGCTATCCCAATCGTACCAAAAGTTATTGTCTGTAACTGGAATTTCAACAATTTGTTCCTCTAAAAAATTCAAATTGCCAGTCCAATCCAAATAAATGTAATTTTCAAAAGTTACCCAACAAGTTATTCTACAAGATGTTAATGGATTTGAACCTGTGTTTTTCAAAATTACGCGTGGATTTGAACAAGTAGGATTATACTTACTGTAATACTCATAATTATTCGGATTTAATACATCCTTTATAGCTGCATCATTTTGAAAATTTGGAGCAGAATAAGAAATCAAATCATAAGCAGCGATGTAATTTCCACCTGCTTGACCAGGATCATTCGCTGGAATAGGGTTAATCACATAATCTAATTCCACGCTATCACCTGGAGTAACAAATGGTGTTAATTCAAATTCATATTCCTTAACCTGATCTCCCGGACACCATCCTTCACGGGCATAGGGCCATGTTCCACCTTGTCCAATGTTTGGATTATCACCGCAATCAGTTGTTTGCCAAATGTTCCAATTGAAACGTGAAACTCCATCCACTTTAATTTGATGATTATTAGGTACCCATTCACAACATGCATTATTCCCCACCTGACCATGTCCGGACATTCTAGTTTTAATTTTAAAATTCTCAGATGTATCGGAAAGCGCAATTTTCTTAGCTTGTAAATCAACATCGTTGGCCATATTCGCAAAATTATACGATCTAAAATCTGACCAAATTGGCTCTCGTTTATGCAAATCTCTTGGGGGAATACCTTCGATAAATGCGAATTTTAAATCCAATAATTCTTGTGTATTATGAGCTGCCAGATCAACTACGTTTTTCAAATAATCTTGATAATCCGTTACATCATAAATCCAAGCAAAACCATTTGGACCCAAATCAAATTGAATTCCGTAGGGTGTTATGTATCGGGCAATTTCAACATCCTTCACTATCTCATAGGGCGGATTATAGTAAGTAATTGGTTCGTTTAATAATTGATTCGTTACCACAAAAGGAACTTGAGCCAATATTTGACCATTTTCATCGTATTGGATGTTATTTCCTTGAAGCGTTCCAACATATGCATTTGTAATTTCAAAATGACGATTTACCGCTTGTTGTTCAAATATAACGGTACGTGGTTTTAATCGTTTTTCAGTAACGGTAACGTTCGTAGCCGCATTATTAACCGTGCCTTGCATGAATGAAAGAACTGGTTTTTCATTACTAGCAGTAACACCACAAACTGGGTATTCATCAAAGCGAATCATATTGTGTTCTGAAGGCATAAGCAAGTAATCATTGGCTGATTTATCTAGTGCATAATTTTCGTTATCGAAATCATAATACGTTAGTAAATTTGACCAATTTGGATGGGAAGCATTAATTTTATTCAAGTAATTTGCTTGGATTGTTGCTGCTGAAAGCGCTGCATTGTAAAAACGGAACTCATCAATTTTTCCTTTCCATTTCAACCCTTGATCTGTACTTGCACCTAAAATAAACCGACTGATGTAACCAATGTTTCTCGTTTTATTCGTTCCTGAATGCCACAACACCCCATTTTTGTAGATAAACATTTCACCTGTACTTTGTTTCTTCACAAACGCCCAATGGTTCCAAGTATTATCCATTTCAGTGGCCGACATCGTTTTATTAATTCGATCATAACCAGATGATATACCAGCATCGAAATAGACGTTGTTGTCACTCCAAGGCATGTGAATGTTTAGAATTCGATTATTCAAAGTATCAAACGCCTCTAAAATGGTTGTATTGGTTCCAGCAGTTGCGTTTCCTTTGGCCCAAAACTCCACCGTTAATTCTTGCCCCACGGTAAAATCTGACATTTCAGTCATCGTGTAATTTGTACCAGAAAAGTTCAAATACCCATTACGATCGGGATAAGATAACGCGGTATTTCCAGTAACACTTTCGGAATTAAACAGCAATCCAGAAGTTGATGGTTCGTCAGATGCATAAGTGAATTCAATAATTAAATTGCTCGTACCATCCCAAATGAAGGGTTGATAGAATAAAAATTCATTTGGACCAACCACTAATGGGTTTCCAGCATCTCTCGTTCTATTGTACACTTCCAAGAATCCAGTTGATTGGAAAGAAGTTAATACTCCATCTGTGGTTGATTTTATTGAAATTTTTGGATTTAATAAAGACCCATTTGATCCACTATTCAAAATATCGAGAATCATCCCCTGTATATCTCCAGCTTGTATTCCAGCCGCCAACAACTCACTTGCCGTTATTAATTGCTGAAAACGTGAACCTTTTTGAGCTGTGTTAAAATATGCAGACGAATTACTATTACCTGTATTTAATGGAAGACTAGTAAGCGAAGTAGCTGTACGTTCTTGCTCAGTTTTCAAATAGGTGTCAAAAATTGCATTAGGCGTGGGAGTATAGTCAATTGTATTTGGGGCATTCCAATTGGCCAAAAAACGATTACCATCCTTGCGAACTGAGTCGTAAATGCCGGTATGGTCAAACACTCGCGTATAGGTCAAATAATCCCATTCACCACAATTGTATTGATCCCACGTGGTTAAAGGGCTACACTTCAATTTGTAATACATCAATACTTTTTCAAAACGTTTGGTATTCAGTTCCTGTGGAAAAGCGAAATTAGCCCTACGCGTAGTAATTGAATCAAACGTAAAGGTCTGCACCCACGTTGTATCTTGAGCGAAATTAAAAATTGAAATGCTTAAAAAAGCAAATAACAGAATTGTTGTTTTCATCTTATTCTTTAATAAATTGTTTTGTTGTTTTATTCATACCATCCGTGATTGCAACTTGGTAAATTCCCTTACTCAATATTGAAATGTCAATCATGTGCATTTTTGAAAATGTTTTATTCATACTAATAACCCTTCCATTTAAATCCATTAGTTGATATTTGAATTCACTTTTAACGGATTCAATAGTCACGAATTGACTCGCAGGATTTGGATATAGTATTATTTTTGAATCAAACAGTTCATTCAATCCTGATGTCATGGTAATTGGCTGACTCAACACACATCCATTCGCAAAAAACACTTCTACTTGATAGGTCGCGCCTAAATCTACCGGGATATTGTAACATTGTTGAGTTTCACCCACAATTGGTTGATTATCCATGTACCATTGATACGAATTTCCTTGTAAGGATGAACAATACACACCTGAACCTTGGTTAGGGTCATTGACAATTGTTACCGTAGGTAATGCCGGACAAATCGTTTCATTGACTGTTCCTGGAGTTGATTCAATGGCTAATAAGAACGCCGCATAGGATTGGCAAACACCCTTTAACTTAAAATCTAACCACGGATCGAGAACAGAATACACGGCAGTTTGCTGCTCTGCACGGGTGATTGAAATATTGGGTGACGATGTACTTTCGCCAAAATCACAATTAAAATTACTATTCGCATAATAACAATGAGCACCGCCAGTTATGGCTACAAAGCTTTTACAAGTGCTTGTTAAACCTTGATAAATTGGAATATGATGATCTACGGGTGGCGTTACTCCATCGGCAGTTCCTGAAAAAACTAAAGCTGGAACAGAGACATTTGGCGATGCTGCAATCGCAGACGGAGTAGTTTCAGCGGGTGCTAATCCAATAACCGTTTCAATATTCGCGTTATTTGCTGCGGCTAAGAAAGAAGCTCCTCCGCCCATTGAATGGCCCATAATGGCCGCTTTTTGAATTATTTTACCGTTGAAAATAGAACCAGCATTTGCATTTAACCCTAACATTTTATCTGAAACTTGTTTCAGGTCAGTTCCAAAATCACCATGACTTGGTCCAGGTATTAATCCGCCTTCCGTTCGAGGAAAAGCCAAAACATATCCTCGTGCTGCGTAATGCTGCCAAATATTAGTATACGCATCCCATGACATCGCAAAACCATGTCCGAAAGTGATTACTGGAAATTGACCGGATGCAACAGCAACATTATCACCAGATGTATTAGCCGGATAATAAATTTCTGTTTGTATTTGTCGACCAGAACCGCCACCTGACCCAAAGCCACCAGTTCGTGCAGGATCATTAAACGTAATTGTGGTATGACCAACTTGGTATTGAGCCCTTACATTTAGTACGAAAATAATAACTAACAGAGAAAAGATAATTTTCATGTAATTGATTTAAGGTTATGAAATTAACACTTTTTCAAGTAAATAACTCGGAAAATTGAACCGAAATACCTTCTTGTTTTAAAATTGTTTCTTTTGGAATTAAAAGTTGATTGAACCACCCGCGACTATTCCCAACGTAAAACACGGCTCCAAATGGAGAAATATGACACTCATTCTTAACTAAATCCGAATAAAAGGAAGGTGAATTGCAATTTAAATTCAAATCTCGCCGTTTTTGAATGGCCATTTTCAAGAACTCGACAAGTAGGCTATCCGATGGAAATAGTTGCTCTCGAACTACTTTTTGCAAGGCTTGACCGTTCCAGAAAAAATTAAAAATCGAATCAGGGATTTCCTTTACCTCATCTGCAGAATTCGGATAATCTTGATAGGGCATTCCACCATAATAATAAGGAGAATAGGTAGGATTTGGATCATGGACATCAATTGAAACTGAAATACATTTTTTCCCAGCAAAGGCGATGGTGAATTTTTCCTGAATAGGGATTTTGTAATAGGCTATGCTGTCTTCCTTTTTGATTGTTTCTAGTTTTCTGGTTTTCTTATTCTCCACAAACTGGATAGTTGCAAATGTCCAATTCGGGTTATTGGTTCGATTGGCATTAGGAGTACAAGAAATATCTGTGCTCAATTCATTGACAGAAAAAGGACACGATTTATTTTTCTCATAGCGTTTATTGAGTTTTTGATAGAGCTCTTTTGCATACGGCATCTTTAAAACATCTACCGAACTATTTTCAGACAGTTTGATCGTGAAATACACATAAGATCTTTCTGTTTTGGAGAAAGCTGAATGATACCGTAAAGAATCAAATTCCACCGTTCCGGTAATATAGGTATTTCCTTTCTGATCAAAAAGCAATTTTTGCTTCTTATTTGCCAATAGCCAATAATCATTTACTGGGTGAGTCCCGAACTGAGAAATACTTGATTTTGATTTCCAATTATTTAAATAATGATTGAAAACATATTCGAAATTCGTAAAAATAGTGTCCATAATCCACCCTTTATTTGGATGAAAAACACCGAACTTTTTGCTGGTGGTTTGAACCAAATATAAACTATCAGAAATGCGATTAATTCCCAAGAATTTTGGTTTCAG
Organism: Lishizhenia tianjinensis; assembly: GCA_945863425.1. Classification (GTDB taxonomy): domain Bacteria; phylum Bacteroidota; class Bacteroidia; order Flavobacteriales_D; family Crocinitomicaceae; genus UBA952. Next base: position 9,703 of record CAMBBW010000014.1, on the reverse strand, counting down.
TAACCATCTTAAATCTGTATTAACAATCCCAACCCTATTGTTGTTTTTTGCAATCACTGGCTCTGTAAATAAATGGATTTGCTCAAATTCAATCGGTGATTTCTTTACTCCATTGGTATCAAATACCATCCAGGGATCACCAGGTGATTTAATTACCCAAACAAGATTGTATTGTTCATAGTGTAATGAAATATCGCGATAGAGTGTATCAATAATAAATTTTCCTGTCCTCATATTGAATGCTCCCACTTTTCCTGAAATGGAATGCACCTTTGCCAATTTATGATAGGGTTCCATATACTGAATTCTTGTTTTCTTTTTATTATCGGCTGAAATCAAATACGTATATTGGTTGCTGTTTTTGTCGTAATAAGTTAATTTTTTGTTTACTCCTATTGGATAAATAACAAGATTGTTTCTAACAGCACCATCGATTGCAAATGCATCAAATTGATAATTTGTAAATTGTACAACCTCAATGGAATCTAGTCTAAACAAAACTTTTCCTTTTGTAATCGTTATCGTGTCGTTAAATTGAACCTTTGAGATTTCATTATTGGTAGAAAAGTAATAGCCTTCATTAAACAAGAATTTATCATACTCAATTGGAACTACCACCTGATTCAATTCATTTATCAAACCAAATTTGTTGTTTTTCTTTACAAGCAAAAGAGTTAAGTGAGTATTGTAATCGTCAGAAATATGCGCATTTATTTCTAGAATTTCCAATTCATCGTATTCCGGAGGGATTGTTTCCTTTCCTTGCATATTCAAGATTCCGCAATTACCTTGCTGATTAACTTTATATGTACAGGTTGCAGTTCTTTTTGAATGGGAAAAAGGCTCTATGGCATCATAAATTGGTTCGGCTAATTGATTTCCCAATCCACTAAAAAGTCCCACCTTATCCTTGCAACGACTTAACCAGGTGTAATCATTGAACAAACATTCAGGAACGTGGGTATAACCATTACTTTCTAGAGGCCAAAACTGGCACGACCATTCTTTAAAATTACTGCCATCAGCATCCATGAAGGCGGTTGAATTTGAGTCGCGCAAAATGAATTTTTCATTGCAATATTGAATACTTTGATACTTTCTTTCAGCAATGACTTTCCCTTCCTTATTAATTATTCCAGCTTTTCCATTTACACGTGAATAACCACCAAAATCGCCTATTGGGGCTAATCCAAATTCATTGAAAGGGAGACAAAACCCTTTAATTTCTGATTGGAGAATTTTTCCATTTAAATCAATTCTAGTGGTGAAAAACTGCTCCCCTTCTCTGGTATACAAAAGAATATGATCATTGGAAATAAGAGAATAATCATAAGCTATTTTGGTTATTTTTTCGCCATTTCTGTTATAAATCGCATTTTTCGAATCATTGGTTCCAGAGGAAATAAAAAAAGGATGTTGGTAGATTAATTGAAAATGAATGGGAGGTATAATTTCTCCATTCCGAAGGTGATAAATACCGTAAAAATGTTTTAGACGAATGGAAAAAAGAGAATCATTTATCATGCTGACCCATTCATATTTAGGAGGGATTATTTCTTTTCCTTCTTTAGAAATCAAGCCTCTTCCATGCTCATTTAATGTCAAAAAGTAGCTATCCCCTTGTGATTCTATAAGAGTATAATCAGGCTGAATCACCCATTTTCCTTCTGTATTCATCAAACCATACCCACATCCTAAATTGTCTTTAACAATAGTAAGTTGGCCAACAACCCAAAAAGTAGACAGGAAAAAAAATAAACCAATAATGAACTTCATCCGGTTTTAAACGCTTTAAAAAATAAGTCGTTGCCTATCGAATGGCCCGTTCATTGAATAATACATACCCATAACTCAATTGAAAAGCAAAGGGATTTTTTTGGGTTGGGAAATAATTCAACGTTGCTCGTATTGGCCCGATCAATGAATGGTAAACCAAAGTTGAAGAAGCTAAAAATGTTTCTCCTTTAAATGGTTTGATGTACTGGATTGTACCGTCAACATTTTTTTGTAATTGCAAAAATGGTTGGTAATAATAGGCGTCAATTCGAAAATCTACATTTTTACGGATACTAAATACTAGATTTAATCCACCCCCCACATGCTGATGTGAACGAAACTCGGGCAAAAAATAGGTTTCTTGATCTGGAATAATGGAAAAAGCAGGTAGGGATAGCAATGAAGCTGTATAATTGGCAAACAAAGATTGAGAATTAAATTGTCCTTTGGCATGTAATCCGAGGTGAAAGTACTTTTTTGAAACAATAAATGATTGAAATTCAGTATTCACATTAAACCAAGAATGGTATTTTCGAAATGTTTCTTCAAAAGCAGAAGTAGTGCCCGGAACTGTATTTTCTCTCCCCTCAACCAAGCGTGCTTTGAATTGAAAATAATGTCCGGAATTAGCAAATTGTTTTCTATTTAAACTATTTCGGGTAAATTCCCAACTTATTGAACTCCCATAGAATGAAGTTAAATCAGCGGTATCTTTATTGGTGAAATTTGCATTCTGATAATACTCATCATCTAACTCAAAATACCTGAAATTGAAAGTAGATTTTGAATTATTTCCAAGGGGATGTTTTAATTGAAATCCGGCATATTTTTCATTTTGCACCAAGAATGAAGGCTGAACATCCTCAAAAAAAGTGGCAAAACTTCTGAAATAATCCCATCGATTCATGACGAAATAAGCTGAAGCCGAAATAGGAAACACACTCGGCAATTCTATGTTCACATCCGTTTTCACAGACCCATAAAACTTTCCAAAATACGATTCAGCATGTAACGATGACGCAACGCTCCCAATCATTTTATACGTTAATCCAACATATCCTGTGTTAACCGCGCGCGACGAAAAATGCCCGCCTAAATCCAATTGAAAATCCTTTGCCTTGCGGATAAATAGTTTTAGGTTGTATGTTGAATCTTTTTTCAAAGAAAGTGTTGGAAACATAAAGTCCAATTGGGAGGTTGAATACAAACGGAAGTACCTGCGATCAAGCTTATCCTCATTCAAAATTGCTTTTTTTCTTAACCCTTGTAACGAACTTTTAGCAAATGCAATCCCTCGACTTTTTTGCTCGTCCTGCGAAATTTCGCTTACCTTCAATGCTGGAATTTTTGAACGGAATAATTTTCTTTTTTGCATTAATTCGTCAGGTGAAACTCGCCTTTCCACCTTGGCAAGAATAGAATCCATTTTAAGTATTGTTATGCGATACCCTTCATCAATTGCTTTTTTTGCTAATTGAAAATCAAACGTGCTTATATCGGATTTTGGTTCAATGATAATTCCTTCTGCACAGGGTAAATTAAAATTAGAATAACTAACCAACATATTTTCAAGCACTCCTAAGAAATCCTGTTCATCTGGTGCCTTAACATTGCCAGAAACATTGCTGCCAATTATAAAATCCGGATGAAAATCGGTATACATGACATCGGCAGGGAAATTATTATAAAGTCCGCCATCAAAATAAAGAGTTCCATTGATACGAATTGGGTTAACATACAACGGATATGTCATTGATGCACGCACACATTCGTTCAAATTACCACTAGAAAAAACAGTGCTTTTTTTGTTCACAACATCGGAAGCAACACAACGAAAAGGTACAAAAAGTTTATTGAAATCTTTTTCATAGGCTGAACTTGTAGTTCCCATGAGCCGCATCATCTTGTAATCTAGTAAAGCGGGCCTTACTAAATTCAGCGGTATTGAACGACGCAACAAACTGTCTTTAGAAAATGAAAACGATACGGTTCCAGCGTGATTTTCAGCCTCACGAAATAAAAATCGCTTGGATGCATCCATATCGCCAGAAGTCATTTGTTGAAATTCATCGGATAATACGAAAGCTTCTATTTCCCTTGGTGAATAACCCGAAGCATACATAGCACCAGTTAACGCTCCCGCTGATGTCCCTGAAATAAAATCTATCGGAATTCCATTTTCTTCGAGCGCTATCATTACTCCAATATGCGCCAAGCCAGCTGCTCCTCCGCCACTTAACACCAATCCAACGCGTTGCTGAGCGTTCAATTGAACTTGTGTAACAATTTGGATAATTAAAATGAAAAAGTAACGGTTAATTCGCTTCAAATTTGTTCCTTTGTAGACAAAAATAGGTCATTGTCATCAGACTACCATCAACCCGAATCAAATGAATGAAAAATTAACAAAATCGCAACATACTATTACGTTAAAAACATTTTTCGGATTTGAAGAAACACTTGCCGATGAATTACATGAACTTGGTTATGCTGAATGTACCATTTTGAACAGAGCCGTTCAGATAAAAGGGACGTGGAAAGATGTTTATTTTCTAAACTTGCATAGCCGTTGCGCGATTTCCGTTTTAATTGAAATCTCCAAATTCATGATAAAAGATGAAAAGGACATTTATAAAAAAGCGAAAGAAATTCAGTGGACAGAATTGTTTGATATTAAAAAATCGTTTGCTGTTAAAGGAGCCATTTTTTCAAATTTGTTTAGCAATACAAAATATCCACTTCTTTTAGTTAAAGATGCTATAACGGATTCATTTCGCGAAAAATATGAAGAGCGACCAAATGTTGAAATTTCTAGACCCGAGGTATTGATTGATTTATATGTAAAGGAAAATCAAGCTACAATCTCGATAAACACAAGTGGTGCGCCCTTGTTTCAACGAGAATATCGGAAGGAAACTGGTTTAGCACCCATGAATGAAGTTGTGGCAGCTTGTCTCATTCGCATGTCAGGATGGGATAGAAAAACAACGTTTTTGGACCCTTTTTCTGGATCAGGAACTTTGGTTGCCGAAGCCGCCCTTCTTGCTAGCGGAATACCGTCCAATATTGAACGCCAATTTTATGCATTCAAGAATTTATTGAATTACGACAGTGAATTATGGGATTCTATTTATGATGCTGTCAATTACAAAATCCGCGAGTTGCCAGGCAAAATTATAGGTTCAGATATCAATGACACAATGGTTTTAAAAGCAAGAAGAAACATACGCAATTTTGCATTTTCTCGTGCTGTTGAAATAAACGGAATGAACTTTAATGAGGTAAAATCTAATGATGAGCCTGTATTTATAATTACCAATCCACCCTACGGTGAACGTATGGGCGATCGAATTAATGAACTCTATGAAGCGATTGGCAATTGGCTAAAACATTCCATGACCAATTCAGTTTGTTGGATTATTTCTTCCAACGATGATGCATTGAAATCAATCGGACTAAAAACATCTGTTCGTCAAAAAGTATTTAATGGAGACCTTGAATGTAGTTTTCGAAAATTTGAAATTTACGCAGGAAGCAAAAAACACGTTGAACCAACCGAATAAACTGATAAAGAAAGTCCTATGAAAATTTTACTTTCACCCGCAAAATCAATCCAAACAGAGGGGGTACAACCTGAGTTGTTTTCAGAAATACCTTTATTTATTAAAGAATCTGAAAAATTGGTAAAAAAACTTAAGAAATTAAAGCCCAAATCATTGACTCAATTAATGGATATTTCCACGGAGTTAGCACAATTAAATTTCGCGCGATATCAACGCTGGTCGCTCGAAGAAGATTATTGGTTTCCGGCGGCCTCCATTTTCACGGGAGAAGCATACAAAGGATTGAATTACTTAGCATTATCGGACGAACATAAAAAAATTGCACAAGACCGATTGCGTATATTATCCGGACTGTATGGAATTCTAAAACCAGCTGATTTAATTTTCCCCTATCGATTGGAAATGGGGACATCTTTACCCGTTTCCACGAAAGAGAAAAACCTATATGCCTTTTGGAAAGAAAAGCTAACGAAACAATTGATCAAAGAACTTAGCACCGACGAAGTAATCATAAATCTAGCTTCGGCTGAATACAGTAAAGCAATTGACTTCAAAAAAATCACCAATCAAGTAATCACTCCTTCATTCAAAGAATTTAAAAACGGAAAATTTTCAACCGTAATGATTTTCGCTAAGCATGCACGGGGTAGAATGAGTAGATACCTCATCGAAAACGATTTGAAAGAGGTGGAAGAACTTAAACTTTATTCAGTAGATAATTACGAATTTAGCGCAACACAATCTACTGATAATGAATGGGTATTTGTGCGGTGAAAATTAAATCAACCCAATGAATCCGGTAGAAAAAAAATCATATTGGAGTGAGCGATATTTGAAAAATCAAGTTGGTTGGGATTGTGGCGAAATAACTCCTCCGATAAAAGAATATATTGATCAATTAACCGATAAATCTATTTCGATACTAATTCCCGGATGCGGAAGTGGACATGAAGCAGAATATTTGTGGCGGGCAGGATTTACCAACACTCACCTGCTCGATTTCGCGCCAGAAGCTTTGGCCCTTTTTTCAGAACGAGTGAGAGATTTTCCCAAAGAGCAACTGCGTTGTGGTGATTTTTTTGAACATCAAGGAAAATATGATTTAGTCTTAGAACAAACCTTGTTCTGTGCCATTAATCCGAATGACCGCAAGAAATATGCAAAAAAAAATGGCGGATTTAATTAAACCCTCCGGAAAATTGGTAGGCGTATTGTTTAATCGAGAATTCGAAGGAGGCCCACCTTTTGGAGGGTCTATTGCAGAATATGAACCACTTTTTAGCGCTCTATTTTCTTCCGTTTACATTGAACCATGCTACAATTCAATCAAGCCAAGAGAAGGATCTGAAGTGTTCATTAAAATGAATAACGTGCAATGAAACAAACAGATTCCGGAATTTTACTTCATCGCATTTCCTACAGTGAAACCAGTTTAATTACAACGTTTTACACGCAACATCATGGCATTCAGAAATTCATTTTTCAAGGCGGAAAGAAAAAAGCGGGAAACTTATCTCCGTTGGGCATTTATGAGTTGACGTATTACCGAAGACCCGATTCTGAATTAGGTAAGTTAAATCAAGTTCAACTGCTTGAACCCATGCACGGTATTTTTGCAAGTCCTATCAAATTGGTGATTGCTTTTTTTATTGCTGATGTTTTACACCAAAGTTTAAAAACTGACATCCCCGATGAGCCTTTATTTCAGTTTTTGATGTCTTCCATTCACATATTGAACGAGGATTCAAACCCACAGTTTTTTCCTGCTACCTTTCTATTGAGCTATATAGTTCATTTAGGAATTAGCCCATTAATTGAGGAAAAAGATGCCCATTACTTTGACATTCAGCAAGGAATTTTCACCAACTCTCCAAGAAACATTGTTAGCACACTTCAATCAGATGCAGCACACATAATTCGTGACTACATGGAAGGAATCGAAATTCAGGAATTAGACTTTAAAAAACAAACCAAGGAAATCGTTTCCATATTAGTGACTTATTTATCTTTTCACGTACCTAATTTCAAGGGTGAAAAATGCTTATCACTTGCCAAAGAAATCATGAGTTAGTTACCAATCATGTCGAGCAACAAGCACAACCAAGTAGGTTTTATACGATGAATTCGGGTTTGTTGCCCAACCAATTCCTATATCGAGTGATTTTTTATGAAAATCTGAAATCCCAAGCAAATGCAATCGATGTCCAGCTTTCTGGTGATCTTTTACATTATCGTCATTAATTAAATCAATAATTCCTTCACGCGGAGAATCTGATCCGGCGCTAATCGACTCAAAATAATTTTCTTTTGGATTTTTCAACCAATCAGCATTCAACTTATATCCAGCCTTGTTTATGTAATAGTTCATTCCATATCCCTTTTTATCCACGTGACCGAAATAATTGTTTTTTGCCATGTCTTCCGCTTTCGTTTGCGCTGCTTTCGCTAATGTTTCATTCCATTGCATTACGGGTCTTTTTTCAACTCCTTTCAATGATACACCCACTTCTTCTGAGAACTGCGTAGGATTTGCTCGAACCAGATTCAGATAGTCTAAAGCCGCCTTAATAGTGGATTCTTGTGCCGAAAATGTATGGGTAAAAAAAAGAAAAACAATTAAGCAAGAAGGATAAAAACGCATACAACTCAAATTTATAATATTACTTTTACAAACAATGATAATCTATTTTTCAGACATAGTTACACGAATGAATAAAGTATTTTACCTCTTTTTATTTCTGTTTATCGCTACAGCCTGCTCTGAAAAAGTTCAAGTTCCATTGATTACAAAAAAAACGACAAAATACGCTCGATTTTTAAGTATTAGAGATGAAAAAAATGGAATATATATAGACATTAAACATCCTGATCGAAAGAATAAAGAATATAAGTTTTTCATTAAAAAAAACAGCAATGGGAAAGTTCCTAACGATTACATAGAAATCCAACGAAACAATCCTTCCTTTATCGTTTTTTCTACAACACATATCGCAATGCTTGGTCAGTTGAACCAATTAAAAACAATAAAAGGTACATGCGCTAGCAATTTCATTTACACCAAAGAAATCAGAAAAAAAATTGAAGATAAAGCTATTATTGATTTTGGCAACGAATCAAATCCTTCACTGGAGAAAATTATTTCAATCAAACCAACGGCAATTATATACAGTGGATTTTCGGCTGAATTTTCAAAAAACAAAGAATTGCAGAAATTAGGCATTATTACAATCCCCAATTTTGATTGGAAAGAATCACATCCCTTGGGAAAAGCTGAATGGATCTTGTTTTTTGGTTATCTGACCGGAACCGAGGAAGCGGCAAAAAAACACTTGGAAATCGTTAAAGAAGAATACAATAGACTAAAAAAATCCGTTCAAGGACTTTCAAAACGCCCAGTAGTGTTATCAGGATCAAAGATGGGTGATTTTTGGTATGCTCCGGCTGGAGAAAGCTATATGGCTCAATTATTCAAAGATGCAGGCGCAAATTACATTTATAAAAACACAAAAGGCACAGGCAGCTTGGCTTACAGTCAAGAAAAAATCCTAGTGGACGCGAAAAAAGCAGATTTTTGGATTAATCCGGGATCACCTTCCTATGAATTGGTAAAAATGAGCAATCCCAAAGCTAGCTTTCTAGTACCATTTAGGGAGAAGAAAGTGTTTTGCTATACCAAAGACTCCAATAAATATTGGGAAATGAGTGCTATTCATCCCGAATGGGTTCTGGCTGATCTTATCACTATTTTTCACCCCAGCACATCAAAAAAATCAAATTTATACTTTTACCATTCTCTTGACTAAAAAACTATCATATCGCTTTTGGTTATTGGCACTATTGATTCTATTGCCATTAATGATGATAGTACACGTATTGTCTGGTCAAATCTCATTAAACATTTCAGACATCGTTTCAGCATTTAATACTTATGATGCTACTAACACCAACCACATCATATTTTTTGAATTCCGGATTCCACGAATGACAATGTCAATTCTTTCAGGAAGTGCACTTGCCGTTTCAGGAATGCTGATGCAAACCTTGTTCAATAATCCACTTGCTGGACCATACGTTTTAGGGATTAATTCTGGTGCCTCATTAATTGTTGCCCTCACTCTTTTAACAGGAATTCCATTCTTCACGAGTGATTTTGGATTAATCTCGGGTGCTTTATTCGGAGCTTTACTCTTTGGGTCAATCATCTTGTTTTTTTCCTTCTACATTCGCTCACACATCTCCCTATTATTGATTGGCTTGATGATTTCGAGTTTTGTTGGTGCCCTTATCACAACATTAGAATCGATGAGTGCTGCAGAACAACTTAAAAGCTTTACATTTTGGTCATTTGGTAGCTTGCAGCAAAC
>CAMBBW010000013.1 GCA_945863425.1 Lishizhenia tianjinensis | reverse complement strand
AGACTGCTGTTGTTTAAATAATTGAAACCTAGATGGTATTGCTGTTTGAGGCCACGAGTTATTTAGCAAATCAGTATCACCTGTTTCCAAGAACGGATCCAAACGAATGGATTTTACCAGCTTGTCAAAAATAAATATTTTTGACACTTGATCTTCGTACATTCTCCATATTTCTGCAGGAATGCGAACTACTTCCTTTGAATCATCAACAAAGGTGAATTCAATAATTAGTGGCATCACTAATCCACCAATATTCTTGAATCCAATTTCATAAAATTGTTTGTTCGAATTTAAAAATTCTAGGTCGCTTTTGTCAATTTTATTCAAAAATGCGGTATATTCAATTTTGTCAATTGTATCAACAAAGTACAGATTACGTTTTGCGTAAAAATCATCAATTAAATTATCCTTTTCATTAACCGTTTGTTGTATGCTTAGTTTATTTCGTTCTACTCCAATGTGAACATCTTTCGATTCATTTTCTGTTTTTTTTACTCCTTTTTCAGTTTGAGGATTTTGTGTATTCAATTGGTACCATTTAACGTCATCGATTGAAATATCCACGGGATCAGTCCCATAAAACCAGCCTCTCCAAAACCAATCAAGATCAACTGCTGAAGCATCTTCCATGGATCTAAAAAAATCTGCTGGTGAAGGATGTTTAAATTTCCATCGCTCACAATACGTCTTGAAAGCAAAATCAAACAATTCTCGTCCCATTATCGTTTCCCTTAAAATATTCAATGCCGTTGCGGGTTTTCCGTACGCATTATTTCCAAATTGAAAAAGAGATTCCGAATTTGTCATGATTGGTGAAATAGTTTTTTTATCTCCGCGCATATAATCGGCAATTAGGTGTGCAGGCCCTCTTCTAGAAGGATACCCTCTCTCCCACTCCTGCTCCGTTAAATATTGCACAAAGGTATTTAAGCCCTCGTCCATCCATGTCCATTGACGTTCATCAGAATTGATAATCATTGGAAAAAAATTATGCCCTACTTCATGAATTATCACACCCCACATCCCATATTTTTCATTTTCCGTGTAAGTGCCGTCTTCCTCAGGACGTCCACCATTGAAACAAATCATAGGGTATTCCATTCCTATCGATTTTGAGTGAACTGAAATAGCAACAGGGTATGTGTAATTAGTTGTGTATTTAGAGTATGTCTTAATGGTGTGAGCGACCAATTTGGTTGAATACCTTTCCCACAATGGATTTCCTTCTTTGGGATAGTAAGACATACAAAGTACATTTTTCTCTCCAATCTTTACATTTTGAGCGTCCCACATAAATTTTCGTGATGAAGCAAATGCAAAATCGCGGACATTTACTGCTTTATAAATCCAAGTTTTTGTATTCGTTAATTTATTCTTCTGAGCTAATTCAGCTTCCTTTTGAGTAATAATTAATATTGGTGTGTCTGATTTTTTTGCCTGTTCTAATCGTGAACGTTGTTCTGCTGTTAATACGGTAGAATAATTTTGACATTCGCCAGTTGCCGCTACAACATGATCAGAAGGGACAGTAATTGAAACTTCATAATCACCAAAAGGCAAGGTAAATTCTCCTCTCCCTAAAAATTGTTTGTTTTGCCAACCCGTAACATCATTATAAACACACATTCTTGGGAAATGCTGAGCGATTGTATATAAATAATTATCCTCTTTAGGGAAATACTCATATCCAGATCTACCACCTACTGCCATTCTATCATTGATATTGTACCACCAACTAATTTGAAATGAAATACTTGTGTTTGGTAACAAAGGTTTATCCAAGTCTATTCTCATCATCGTTTTATTGATTGAATAGTTCATTTTACCACCCGTAAGATTTTTTATTTCTTCAATTTTAAAGCCACCATCGTAAAAAAACATCCGTTTTTGAATATCATCGATGGATCTAAAATCTTCCATTTTTTCAATTTCAATTAATTTAGAATCTGAATTTTGATTTAAATAATTTTGATCTAATTGAAGCCATAAATAAGCAAGTTTATCTGGTGAATTATTGGTATAAGTTATTGTTTCAACCCCATACAACTTCTGAGACTTGTCATCAATGGTTATTTTCATTTTATAGTCTGCCTTTTGCTGGTAATACTCATGACCAGGAGCTCCAGAGGCTGTTCTATATGTATTTGCAGTTGGTAATTCGTGATCTAACTGAGCAAATTTCTTTTGAGAAAAAAGGAATATCGGTACAATAACTGAAAAGAGAAAAAGGAATGATTTTGTATTCATAATTTAGTTGATTTCTATAAACTGATTGCGTGAATTAGGTAAAAAAACACAAGTTCTTTTTTTATCTAGGTAGGTAAAAGTAATTTTATTCTGTTGTAAAGGGAAATAATCCATCATTAAATCAAAATGAATGGAAATACCTTTTTGTATGGACACATTGACGGCGGAAAAATAAAATTCAATTTCTCCATTCAGTAATAGTTGATACCCTTCATATATCAGGTTAAATTCTTTAGTAGTAAAATCAGATGAATTTAAAGCTGACTTCAATACAAAATGACTTTGAATTTCTTTACAAATTATCGTTGTTTCCAACGAATCTGTTAAGGCATTCTCAAGAGGGGAGAAAATCTTTTTTGATTTTAGCAGGTAATCTTCAAAATCATGAGCAGTAATAACTAATGTAATTTCAACTTTTGACTTTGCTTCAATGTATTCAATTTCCGCAAAAGAAAAATAGGAATCGTGTGCTTGAAAAATGGAACAAATAAAAACGAAGAATATAGAAATAGAGTATTTTCCCAAAAAGTGATCCGCTGATTTTTTCATTTACCTACTCTACCTAATTCAATTATTCATGTTGTATGAATCAAAACAATGATTTTTGTAACTAAAAATGAACAAAAAAGAATTTTTCTCTATGAAAATCATGTTGATTACTTGTAAAAATACTAAAAATTAAAATCTAAAAACAATTCAAATAAAATAAAAACCGAATAAATCTGTTCATCTAAGGTTGTATCTTCGTGCATATGCTTTTGCGTCAAGTAGTTGTTTTTATTGTATTTTCTTTGTTTGCTCAATTTACGATTGGTCAGACAAATTCTTATAGAACATTAAAATTTAAACCAACCGATTTACTCATAGATTTTGACACGCTCAGCGTTTATCCTTCATCTTTCGGCGTTCTATGTCGTGGCGTAGTGATCCCTCCAGAAACATATTTGTTGGATTTCGCTAAATCCACGATTCAATTTTATACAATACCAAATGATTCGATAGAAATTAACTACCGTGTTTTTCCATTTGACCTTTCTAAGCCTTATAAAAAAAGAGATACAACTATTCTTTTTAACGAAATAGAAAGTGATAGAGAACGATTTTTAATTAAGCAAACGTATACGGTTGATGATGTCTTTGGCGGTTCAGAAATCAACAAACAAGGAAGTATTTCTCGCGGAGTTTCATTTGGGAACAACCAAGATTTAGGAATAAACTCTTCGTTAAATTTAGAATTATCTGGACAAATTTCTCCAAAATTGAAATTACTTGCTTCAGTTTCGGATGCAAATATTCCAATTCAACCCGATGGAACAACAAATAAATTACAGGAATTTGATCAACTTTACATTCAAATTTTTTCGGATGACTTTAAAGTCATTGCAGGTGATTTTTGGTTAAATAAACCGGAAGGATACTTTTTAAATTATCGAAAGCGAGCACAAGGACTTACAACAAGTAGTACCTTCCGAACAAAAAAAAATAACACCTGGTTTACTCAAGTGAGCGGTGCTTTATCAAAAGGGAAATTCAATCGACAAATTATTCCAGGAATTGAATCGAATCAAGGCCCATACCGATTAAAAGGGTCTGAAAACGAGCCATTTATTATAATTTTAGCAGGAACTGAACGCGTATTTATTGACGGGAAATTACTTGAACGCGGTCAAGAGTTTGATTACACTATTGATTACAATACATCTGAGGTTATTTTTACCTCTCGCAACCTAATAACGAAGGACTCAAGAATAGTGATTGAGTTTCAATATTCCGATCAAAATTTTGCTCGTTCTTTGGTTCAAAGTGCAACTTCCTATCAATCTAAAAAATTCAAATTTTGGATGAATCTTTACTCAGAGCAAGATGCCAAAAATCAAAGCTTGCAACAGAAATTAACTACTGGTCAAAAGAACTTTCTATCGACAATTGGAGATGATTTAAGCTTGGCTAAGATATCAAGTATTGATTCCGTAGGCTATTCCCCTAATCAAATTCATTATAAAATGATTGATTCTTTAGGCTATGATTCCGTTCTTGTTTTTTCATCACAAGTAGACTCTGCAAAATATACGGCGACATTTATAAATGTTGGTCAAAACCAAGGAAATTATATTTTGGAACAACAAATAGCTTTTGGTAAAGTTTATATGTGGGTTCAGCCAATTGCTGGGATTCCTCAAGGTGACTATTCTCCTTCTAGATTAATTGCAACGCCTAAGAAAAAACAATTTGCGTCATCTGGGGTTCAATACATGCTATCAAAAAAATCAATTATTCTCTCAGAAATAGCATTTTCAAGTATCGATAAAAATACATTTTCATCCATTGGCAACATTGATAATCTAGGCTATGCTGGGAAAATAAATTGGAAAAACAAGTTTAATTTAACGAAGGATTCCACCAAATTACTTCAATATGAAAACGCATTCAATTTTGAGTACTTGAGTCAAACCTTTGAACCAATTGAGCAATTTAGAAAAGTGGAATTTGATCGAGATTGGAACATTCGAAACTTGAATTACGTTGGAAATCAATCATTTTTCACAGTAGAAAATAGTTTAATTAGTAAAAGAAATGGAAAAATGAAAATTGATTTTCAGCGATTTTCAATTGGCACTCAATTTCAAGGAAATCGTTTGAATACAGAAGGTAATTGGAAACAAAATGGTTGGGGATTCAATTGGGATGGGAGTTTCTTACAATCTAAGGGTTTGACAAAAAGTGATTTTTTGCGTCACCGAGCAACAATTACTAAAAATATTGGGAAGTTTCAATTAAGTTTCAAAGACGATCACGAAAGAAATATTTTTCAATCCACCAATTCACTTTTAAATACTACAAGTTATCAATTTTACGATTATCAATTTACCATCAATCAAGCAGATTCATCCACAGTTGGTTATAAATTAATCTACCGAGAACGATATGATTGGAGGCCTAAGTTAAATACCTTACAGGCGGCAGCAAAAGCTACAACGGCATCTGTAGAAATTGATTTGAAGAAAAATAAAAACAATCAACTCGCATTTATTTCAGGACTAAGAAGTTTGAAGATTTTGGATAGTACACTAATAACTCAACTACCCGAAAACACATTAATTGGTCGAATGGAATACAATTCAAAACTATTAAAAAATACGATAACACTTAGTACATTTTATGAAATTGGATCTGGTCTGGAGCAAAAAAAAGATTTTATTTATCTGAAAGTAAATGATGGTCAAGGAATTTATACTTGGATTGATTATGATTTAGATGGGATTGAAGATTTGAATGAATTTGAAATTGCTCAATTTATTGATCAAGCTAGTTATATACGGATATTTATCCCTAGTTCGAATTATTCCAAAACATATTCAAACGAATTTAACGGGAGCTTATTCATAAGACCTGAGAGAATACTGAATAAAAAAACTGGTTTTATTCGGCATTTAGGTAAATTCTCAAATCAATTCCGCATGCGCGTAATGAAAAAAACAGCGAATGCAAAAAACACTGATTTATTCAATCCCTTCCAAGTAGAAATTCGTGATACAAATTTGATTTCTGCCACGTCGAGCATTCGCAATTCATTTTATTTCAATCGAAATTCAACGATATTTGGAATGGAGTACAACTTTCAGGACAATCGTTCTAAAACATTATTGGCCTCCGGATTTGATTCCAAACAAAATCGCATTCATGAATTTGTCACGCGTTGGAATATTTCAAAGTCCTTCACTGCATTAACTAAATTTACTACTGGATTAAAAATTTCAGAAATAGACTACACGGTAAATCGCAATTATGAAATTAAGTTAAATGCTGGAGTAGTGGACTTTTCCTATCAACCAAATACCACATTTCGAATTGGTGGAATTTATCAATTTAGTCAAAAAACAAATTCCCCGTTGTTAGGCAATGAGAAAAGCACTTCTAATGCAATCTCAGTTAACTTAAAATATAATGAATCTCAAAAAGGTAGTTTGTTACTAGATTTAAAAACAGTAACAATTCTTTTTGACGGAAATCCCAATACGGCAATATCTTATGAAATGATGGAAGGATTGAAAGTGGGTCGAAATTACGTTTGGAGTGTAAATTACCAAAGGGTACTTTCAAAAAACTTGCAGCTTTCTATTCAATATTCCGGAAGGAAAGCGGGCGATGCAAAAAGCATTCACACTGGTGGAATGGAGTTACGTGCCTTATTTTAAGAGACGAGCATCTTCTTTGAGAGTGCATTCTTTAGAAAAGTAAAAATAATTGGATGTGGTATTTCTCGGGTTGAGGAAATTTGAGGACAAAAACCACATGCTACAAAATACAAATGTTTTTTCAAACGAATTATTTCTGGTTCTTCAAATTGATTCCACGCTTCGATATCAATAATTTCAGTTGTTAATTGTGAAATTAATTGTGGATACAAGCTGTATCTTGAAGAACTTAATTCTATTGTAGAAAAGTTATCATACAGTTGAATAAATTCTTTTGAATGAGGTACAATAGAAATTTTCTCAAAATTAGTACCCGCAATCAGATTATCAGAGATTAATTTCTCTCCATTTTGAAACAAATGATACATCTGAATTAACACTTCAACAATTCCTTTAAAGGCTTCACCAGTTAATAAACAAGGAGTTTTTTGTTGAACAAGTGTTCTGATTATTCCATTGAGGTAAAAAGCATTCTGATAAGGTCCTGGAGCGAATAATATCCCATCGTATTGTTCAAAATAAATGGGTTTGTGAAGAACTGCTTCGTTGGGTTTTAACCAATAATAATTCGTTTCAATATCTAAAAAATCCGTCGCGTGATCCAACGCTAAGTTTGTCGCCTGATGAGAATTATAAGTAAAATTATAATCACCAATAATTGCTATTTTGAGTGAGTCACTCATTGGATTTTACCACACCTTCAAATTATCGTCTAAACCAACCTCTGAATTTAGCATTTGTGATAGGAATAGAAACATCTGCAGCTAATTGAACATCGTATGTCCACACTAGGCAAGAGAAGGAACATTCGAAAATAGAATAATCTCCTGTATTATCTGAAGCTTGGTCAATTATTGTGAAATTCGCAATTTGACCAGGATCTGTTTCCTTTGATTTCCACACAACTCCGTTGTTATCGGTATATTCCATTTGTACTCCAGTAATGGAAGGATTTGCATTTACCATCGTGGCGTAATCTTTAAATGGAAGCGAAACACCTGAATTGGATGAATGAAAATCATTAAACATTGTTAGTGTTGGTTCAGTTGCAACAGCGGCATCCCAAAGTTGTGATCCAAAACTTAACTTAAAAGATTGTGTTTGGTATATCGATTTAATTTGAGCGTTATAAATCATTCTAGAAAGTACAATTCCGGAATATATGTATTTATCATTGGTTGCGAAAGAATTATACCCTAAAACATTTTGTGTGAGCTCGGTTTGAGTACCATTCACATACCCTACAAAGTTACAGTTCAAATCAACTGTGCTCGTTGGTGGGGGTATAACCTCATGCTTGATGCAAGATGAAAAACTGAACAAAAGAGCGATAATTAAAATACTAGTTTTCATGTTTAAAAATTAATTTTATGAACGAATTTAGAAAATCTTTTTGTCATTTACAATTAAAAATACAATACCTGTTAGTTAATTAGACATTCGGGGTCTCCAAGGGTGGTCGCTAACACCTTTTTCAGCGGCGATTTTCCTTGATAACACAAACAAATAATCACTTAACCTATTTAAATACATCAAAACCGGTTCAGCTACAAATTCATTTGAACTTAACTCAACACAAATCCGCTCCGCTCTTCTGCAAACGCATCTAGCTACATGACAAAAAGAACTTGTTTGGTCACCTCCTGGCAAAATAAAAGAACGCATCGGTTCAAGTTGTGCATCCATTTCATCCATCCACGTTTCAAGCTTGAATACATCCTCATTTAATAAATCAGGGAGTTTTACTTTTGAAATTTCATCATCACAAGCCAATGAAGAACCAATGGTAAATAGACGATCTTGAATCTCAGTTAGTTGCTCTTTATAAATAGTATTTATTTCACCGTCTCTTATAACCCCTAGCCAAGAATTTAATTCATCAACAGTTCCGTAACTTTCAATTCTTAAAGAAGCTTTTGAAACTCTTGAACCTCCAATAAGCCCCGTCATTCCTTTATCTCCTTTTTTTGTATAGATTTTCATGATTATTTTATTAATCCCAAACAAATTTTCATTCGAATAATTCGTTTAGCGGCATCCTCAACTTTATTGTGAAATACTTTGTCTGATTTATATTTTTCAAAAATTTCCTTGTATGCGATTTTCATGTCTAACGGCATAAGAATAATATCACAACCAGCGCTAACAGCTTTCACGGCTGCGTTAGGAACTTTACTTACTCCGCCCATATTCATTGCATCAGTAACAATGATTCCATTGAAACCCATTTCCTTTCTAAGTAATGACGTAACAATTGTTTCTGATGTTGTAGCTGGAAGTCCCTTTGTGTCATATTTTTTATTGTTTAAAATAGCAATATGAGCTATCATGATAGAAAGCACACCTGATTTAATTAAAGGCGGATAATTTGCTAATTCTTTTAATTCTCCATTTATAGATTGAAGTGATTTGTGTGTATCTCCAGAGACTAGTCCATGACCAGGGAAATGCTTTGCTGTTGCAATAATATTTTGTTTTTGAGTAGTTTGTATAAATGCATTTGACCAGGGAATTAAATTCTCTTTTACTGCGCCAAACCCGCGATACCCGACTGTTGCATTTGTGGAAACATCAATAACTGGTGCGAAATTATAATTGATCCCGATTTTTGTTAAATCGCCCGAAATTTGATTAGCTACTTCGATTGCTTCTTCAAGTGTTTTAACCTCTTGCGCTTTCTTCACAGGTGTTGAACCAACTATCTTTCTGTTCACTAAACTTGGTTCTGCATCCGCTGAATACAAGAAAGGTAAATATCCTTTTTTTGTATTTACTGCCTCATATTCTTTAATCCATGAGGTAAATTCATTCACTGTTCCATTCAGCATTAAAACCCCACCAATCATTCCTTTTTTAGTAAGCTCATCAATTTCTTCTTTCGGTAAGCCTAATCTACCTGCTGCAGGCATGAGTAACTGAGCGACGCGAGAGGAATCGGATAGTTTTTGATATACTAAATTTACCTTTTCATCTAAATCCTGATTTTTTTCAAGGAAATCAGATAACTCAAAAGAAGTTTGTTTTTCTTTTGTCGATTCATTTATAGTATTCGAATTTGGACTTTGACTACAACTTAATAATGGTAGTGAAAACAAGATGATGACAAGACATATTTTAGACATATGAAAAAATTATATTTTCAAATTTAACTTAAAGTTCGAGTCATAGCAATAAGAGTGCCTGAAGTTTTGCACAGTATTAATGTCGATAAAGTTAAAATCACTTTTTATAAAAAGGAAGCTTGACAACTTTGGCTTTTATATTTTTATCTCGGATATCGATAAATATTTCACGATCAAGTTGCGCATTTTCAATGGTTACATAACCTAGACCAATTCCAATTTTCATGGAAGGCGACATTGTTCCAGAAGTTACTTTTCCAATTTCGGCTCCATTTGCATCCACAATTTTATAATCGTGGCGTGGAATACCTCGGTCAATCATTTCAAAAGCAACTAACTTTCGGGAAACACCAACCTCTTTTTGATTTTTCAAAAAATCAGAATCAACAAAGTCTTTGGTAAATTTGGTTATCCAACCTAGTCCAGCTTCAAGGGGTGAAGTAGTATCATCAATATCATTTCCGTAGAGACAAAAACCCATTTCTAATCGTAAAGTGTCTCTAGCCGCCAAACCAATTGGTTTAATTCCAAATTTTTCTCCTGCCTCAAAAATACGATTCCATAATTGTTCTGCATGTTCATTTTTTACATAAAGCTCAAAACCACCAGAACCAGTATATCCAGTTGCGGAAATCATTACATTTTCAATCCCGGCAAAAGTCCCATATTGAAACGTGTAATAAACCATTGCTGATAAATCTATTGAAGTCAATTGCTGCATCGCTTCAGCCGCTTTGGGGCCTTGAATCGCTAACAATGAATAATCATTAGATAAATTAGTCATTTCGACTCCTAAATCATTGTGAGAAGAAATCCAATTCCAATCTTTTTCAATGTTCGATGCGTTGACTACTAAAAAATAATGGTTTTGAGAAATTCGATAAATAATTAAATCATCTACAATTCCACCATTTCCATTTGGCATACAGCTATATTGAGCTTTACCATCTACTAATACCGATGCATCATTCGTTGAAACTTTTTGAATCAACGCTAATGCGTTTTCACCTTTCAATTCAAACTCCCCCATGTGGGAAACATCAAATACCCCTACCCCATTTCGGACAGTTTCATGTTCTACAGTTACACCTTCATATTGAACAGGCATATTATATCCAGCGAAAGGAACCAGTTTAGCTCCTAAATCTTGGTGTTTTTGAGTCAATGCAGTATTTTTCATGATATAGAAAAATTGATAGATTAGTTTATGGATTCTAGTTTTTAACTCGTTCAACGTACATACCTGTTCGAGTATCTATTTTGATAACCTCACCGTTGTCAATAAATAAAGGTACGCGCACTTCTGCTCCGGTAGCAATCGTGGCTGGTTTATAAGAATTCGTGGCCGTGTCTCCTTTAACTCCTGGTTCCGTATAAGTCACTTCAGAAATTATATACATCGGAAGATCAACTACCAATGGAATTTCTTCATCAGCGTGAAATAAAATGTTACACACCATTCCTTCTTGTAAAAACGCTGGTTTTTCAATCATTTTCACTGGAATATTCACTTGTTCAAACGATTCGTTATTCATATAAACATATGAATCACCCTCTTGATACAAATATTGATATTCTCTATTTTCAATACGAACTGTTTCAATTTTATGTCCTGCAGAAAAGGTGTGATCTAATACTTTTCCACTTTCAATTTGCCTCATTTTTGTTCGCACAAAAGCTGGACCTTTACCTGGTTTAACGTGTTGAAATTCAATAATCTGAAAAAGTTTTTCATTGTGTTTAATGCAAACCCCGTTTCTAATATCTGCTGTTGTTGCCATAATTCATGTTTATTTACGTTGACAAATATAGAAGTTTATTGAACGGAATTAAATAGAAATAGGGAGAATTGTGCGATTTTGTTTTACTTTGCATAAAAGATTAACTATGGAAAAATATTGGAATGTGTTATCAATACAAGATAAAATCAAATTTATACTTAGTATTTTAGCTGGAATACTAGTAGTTATTTTTGCTACTTTAAACTGGAAAGAGGCTGAAATTAATTTTATTTTTAAAATAATAAAAGTAAAATTATCGGTTGCAATTATGATTTCAGTTGTAGCAGGTTATTTAGTTTCATTTTTATTCTCGTATCGAAAACAATTGAAAAACAATGAAGAAATTGAAAGTTTGACAAAAAAAATAGAAAAACTTGAACGAAAAATTGAAAAGCAATCGGATGAATTCAATCCAGAAGCTGAGTGATTTCAAAAATCAATCCATATTTTAATAAATGATACCATTTTCTCCTCCTCGAATAGATCAACGAGTAATTGATGAAGTAACCGCTGCTTTGCAAAGTGGATGGATTACAACCGGACCTCGAACGAAACAATTTGAACAAAACATATCCGAGTATTGTGGATGTAAAACTACCGTTGCAGTTAATTCCTGGACCATGGGAATGCAGGTATTGTTGAAATGGTGGGGCATACAAGAAGGTGATGAAGTGATTTTACCTGCATATACTTATTGTGCTAGTGCTAATGTAATTGTTCATTCTGGTGCGACTCCTGTAATGGTTGATATTAATACAACAGACTTTAATATCTCAATTGAGGCTATTAAAAAAGCAATTACACCTAAAACGAAAGCAATAATAGCAGTTGATATTGCTGGATTCCCATGTGATTATGACTTATTGAATAAATTAGTTTCTGATCCTGAAATACAAGCTCAATTTTCAGCAAGGAATGAATTACAGAAGATGTTAAATCGAATTCTGGTTATTAGTGATGCCGCACATAGTTTTGGAGCTACGGTTAATGGAGTTCGATCAGGTTCGTTGACAGATATTTCTGCTTTTTCTTTTCATGCTGTAAAAAATTTAACTACTGCCGAAGGTGGTGCACTTTGTTTTAATCTTCCCTCAGAATTTGATCATGCTGAAATTTATAAAACTTTTTGCACGATGATTCTACATGGTCAAAATAAAGATGCATTAGCAAAGACTCAAAAGGGGAATTGGCGATATGATGTTGAAGAACCTGGTTTTAAATGTAACATGACTGATTTGCAAGCGGCAATTGGTTTAGTTGAATTAGAAAGATATCAAGAAAATCTGGATAGAAGAAAAGAAATATTTGAACGATACGACCTTGGATTTTCAACATCAAATTGGGCCCTAACTCCATTGTATAAAACAGAAAATAAAATTAGCAGTTTTCATTTGTACCAATTAAGAATTAAAAACATAACAGAGCAACAGCGCGACGCAATTATGCAAGAAATTTTTGACCGAGATGTTTCTGTTAACGTACATTTCCTTCCGCTGCCAACACTTACAGCCTATAAAAAACGAGGATATATAATGGCTGATTATCCAGAAACATGGAATAAATACCACAATGAAATTTCACTTCCAGTTTATTTCAATCTAACGAATGAGCAAGTAGAAACAGTGATTCAATCGGTTATTCAATCAGTAAATAAAATTTTAAAACTCTAATGAAGCGAGTTTTTGATGTTTTAATTTCATTTTTTGTCTTAGTTGTATTCATTCCAATTGGATTGATTATCAGCTTATTGATAGTACTTACTTCAACAGGAGGTGTATTTTATCAACAAGAACGAATTGGATTGAATGGAATTCCTTTTAAAATTTTTAAATTCAGAACAATGCGCATAGATTCTGATAAAAAAGGTAAATTAACGGTTGGCATGCGCGATTCCAGAATAACATCCATTGGATATTTCTTACGTAAATACAAATTGGATGAATTTCCTCAGTTTATTAATGTTTTTAGAGGTGAAATGAGCATTGTTGGTCCACGTCCAGAAGTTATGGAATATGTGAATTTATATACGGAAAATCAACGCAAAATATTAAACGTAAAACCAGGAATTACGGATTATGCATCGTTAGAATTTTTTAATGAAAATGAGTTACTCGCTCAATCCAATAATCCTCATCAAACGTATATTACTGAAATTATGCCCGCTAAATTGCTGTTGAATGAAAAATATTTGGAAAATCCAACAATTGGACATGATCTAAAAATCATGACTAAAACATTTTTCAAAATTCTTAAAATTAAATAAATTCGTATTTTTATAAAAAATTCAAATAAATGAAGACAATTCTCCTTTCTCTGTTTCTTTCTCTTTTAAGCTGCACTTTTGCCCAGAGTAATTTAACAATCTTCAATAATGGAGATCAAGCATTTTACATCATTTTAAATGGAATAAAACAAAATCAAATTCCTCAAAAAAATGTCTGTGTTTCAAGTGTAAGCAATGGTGGTCACTCTTTAAAAGTTGTTTTCGCAAACGGTGCGAGTGCTGATATTGATAAAAAATTATACTTAGAGGATCCTTCGGATATTCGTATGGAAATTCAATTTAAAAAAGGAATTGGGAAATTAAAAATCATTAGTTACGTTGCTACACAAGGTGTTTCAAATACAGGAGTTGTTTTTCGTCCTAATGAAACTGCTGTTTACACGGATGCGCCAGTGGTACAATCACAAATTCAAACCAATACTAATGCGAATCAAAATCAATCAACTACAAATGTTGCTTCAAGTCAAGTAGTTCCGCAGAATTCCCAAACTGCAACAATCACAACACAGAATGCGATTCCAAACAATCAAAGTCAAACAATAACAACTCAAAATCCACAAACAGGAATAAATACAAATACTTCAAATTCATCCACTACTACTACAACTGTTACAACAACTGGGAATGCAACAATTCCTGTAAATACTTCAACAAATTTAAATGGGGGCGTTAATATTAACATGGGATTAAATGGTATGAATATGACCGTTACCGATCCCCTTTCTGGACAAAATGTAAATATGAACATGAATGTAAATGGAATGAATGGTACGAACTCTACTAGTTCATCCGCAAATTCATCTTCTCAAACAACCACTACAACTATTACAACATCGAGTCAAACTTCCTCAAATTCAACTAACCCTAATGCAACAATAACCAATTCAACGAATACTGCTGGGAACGCAACAATTCAAACGAATACGCCTGTAAATTCAAATACTCAAACAATCACGACTAGTGGTAATTCAAATACAAGTAACCCAAATCAAGGAATGGTTACTGTGATTAGAGGAACAGCCAAAATTAATTGTTCCAAAACACTAGGGAATATTGATACATACGTGAAAGAGTTAAAGGAACTTTCTTTTGAAACCGACAAAGTTGAGGCAATTGAAAAAGACTTAGTGAATACGTGTTTGACTTCAGTTCAGTCGTATAAAATAGTTGAACTACTTACTTTTGAATCGAATAGATTGGATATTGCTAAATTTCTATCCGATAGAATGATCAATCGAGATAAAGCAGGTGAATTATTACCATTATTTACTTTTGACTCAAACAAAGTTGAATACAAAGAGTATATCCGTTAATTAGATTACCGATATTTTAGAAGAAACTAATTTAGCTGTACTAACTAAATCTTCTGTTGATTCTGAACCGAAAGCTAATGCGACTCCCATTCTTCGGTATTGCCTTGTTGTCGGTTTTCCAAATAATTTGAAATCTGTATTTGGAATTTGTGCAGCTTCATTTAGTCCTTCGAATTCAGGTGTGTTTTGAGATTCATTCTGTGCTAAAATCACTGAACTAGCTCCATTTTTCAATAAATCTATGGATGGAATATTTAGTCCTAGCACTGCGCGCGCATGTAATTCAAATTCGGAAAAATTCTGTGTTCCGGCAAGTGTAACCATTCCTGTATCATGTGGTCTAGGAGATAATTCAGAAAAATAAGCGCCTTCTTTTGTAATAAAAAATTCAACACCCCATAAGCCTGCCCCTCCTAAAGCCTTGGTTACCCGGTCTGCCATTTCCTTAGCTTCATTTAAATAAATTAAACTCATAGCTTGTGGTTGCCAACTTTCTTGATAATCACCTCGTTCTTGACGGTGACCAATTGGCGGACAGAACAATGTCTCACCCTGTTTTTGCGTAACTGTTAGAAGTGTAATTTCAAAATCAAAATCCACAAAAGATTCAACAATAACTTCTTTTAAATCACCTCTAGAACCTTCAAGTGCATATTCCCAAGCTTTTTCAATGTCTTCCGTTGATTTTATTACCGTTTGACCTTTACCGGAACTAGACATTAAGGGTTTAACCACGCAAGGAATTCCACAAACTTCAACTCCAGCCTTTAATTCCTCGTATGTTGTTGCATATCTATACGTTGCCGTTCTTAATCCTAATTCCTTAGCTGCTAAATCACGAATTGCTTTTCTATTCATAGTGAAATTCGCTGCCTTTGCACTTGGAACCACTTGAATGCCTCTTGCCTCATAGTCGTAAAAACGTTCTGTTCTAATGGCCTCAATTTCAGGAACAATTAAATCAGGTTGGTGTTTTTCAATGATTGCATCCAATGCCTCACCATCTAACATGTTTATTACTTCAAATTCATGAGCCACTTGCATTGCAGGGGCATTTGCATAGCTATCAACTGCAATAACATATTGTCCTAATCGCTGGCAGGCAATAACAAATTCTTTACCCAATTCTCCAGATCCTAATAAAACGATTTTTTTTCTCATTTTCGAAATTTAGCTAATTTATGATATATGAATTTAATCAACGAATAATACATTGGCTCTTTGCCCCATTTTAAAATTGAATAAGTCTTATTTTCACCACCTAAATAGGTGAAAAATTGACTAATGGTATCAATGTTAGAACCTCCAAAATCAAAAATAAAATTGTTTTTGTTTGCAAATTCAATTCCTTCATGTAGTAGTTTATACATCGAGCCATGTTGCATGTATTCTTTTAAAGAAACACCTTTGATATATGTAATTCGCCCATTAAATTGACTAAAGAATGCACCCGCTACCAATGTATTTGTTGAGCTATAAATCCCATAAAAGAATAATTGCTTGTTTAAGTAAAGTTGATGGATTAATTTACCGAAATGATCAAAATCACTTTTATTTAAGGTTTTAATTCGCGCGGAGAGTTCGTTTTCTACTAAATTCAAAATAGATGTAAGATCCGAACTATTAGAAAAAACTAATTGACTTTTCTCGAATCGCTTTAACATTCGTTTCGCTAAATTATTGTAGTTGTTGTTTTCTAAATGAAAGTCTAGAACTTGGTAATTAGCTGAAGTATTTACTGATTTGAGGTCATAATTTATAGCAATTTGGCCTACTTTAAAGAATTTTTGAACTTCTATAGTAAACTCATCAATTTCGATTTCTGAAAAAGGGCCGATAAAATCAAGATATCGTATAAAATTAGGTGTAAAAGCAATTTTTTTCTTGAGTTTTTCTGTGAAAGGAACTACTATACCTTTGGAATAATCAGGAGAAACATAAAGACACCAGTTTTGACAGGTTGCATCCAAAAAAAAGGATTGTGAATATATAGATGACTGAGGAGAATTAATCACTAATTCGTCCCATTTTGTACAATCAATATTCGGTCTTTGTACAAATTGCATGTCTTATGCTACTTAGATTTGATATCGTAAACGGAGACACCAATTTTCACGTTAAAAAATTCTTTGAATTGTTCTATCGTAATTAATGGCCAAAATGATTCGTGAACAGCTGTACTCTCCAATTCATACATAAAAATCTCCTCATAGGACTTATTCAAAACAATCTCATCATCCATAAAATCGTCATCAATTAAGTAAACTGTTGGTTCTACTTCCTCTAGTTTTACTGGCTCAGTATCCTGGTGTTTCATTAGCCAGTCAATAAATTGTTGTTTGGGCTCAACTATAATATATCCGCGATCAAGAATCATATTAATTATTTCGTTAGATGTTTATATTTTTCCTTAGTGGAGGAATACCATTTTGTTTTACCATTTTTTACTTGTTCAATAATAATATCAAAACCCGTCGATGTTTTATTTAAATTAAAAAAAACGAGCCAGTCTTTAACATTAATTCTTTTTGAACTTTTCAAGCAAATAAGGGTTGTCTCATCTTTAAAAATAACCATATTTGATGAAGCAATTTTTTTTTCCTCAAATAATTGTATTGGTCTACAAGGCTTTTCAACACAATCTAAGAAATTATAAAACGATCTTTTGGCGTCAATGGAGTCTTTATATTTCCATGATAAAAATTGGGTACTATCAGAGGAGGAGTAAATAATTAGTTTTTTTGACTTAATTGGACTAAAACGATCAGGTACAAACTTTGATTCTAATTCATTTACACTGTCAATTTGCCATGAGTTGAAAGATGAAAAATAAGAAATCAAGGAAGAATCTTTGGATATTACAATAGTTGATGAGTTCTTTTTTGTATAAGAAGCTTTTGGAGTAATATCATCCATGTTTTTAAGTTCTTTATTCTTTTTAGACGTACAAGATGTAAGTAAAAAAAAGAATAACATGGTATATAAGATATTAACGATCACTTGGCGTCACTCTCTTTTTTCTTCTTTTTCTTTTTCGGTTTTTCTCTAATGATTTTAATCTTCTTGTATCTTCTTTTACCAAAATTACTACTTGTAATGCTTCCTTCAGGAATTCTTACCACTAGTCCCACAGTATGTTGCAAGTAATGCTTGTCTGATTTAAGAATATCAGAGGTTAACGCAACTTTAAATGCTGATTGAAGTTGAAGTCCTACATTACTCGAAATCCATAAATTTAATCCAACTGCTGCGTTTAAGTTCACATTGGTACCCATAGCTGATCGATTTGTTAACCCCAATCCATAAGAAAAATAAGGATCTAAGCTTTGTGCAGGATATAGCATTTTTTGAAAACTATAACGAACATTTGCATCCAATGAAAAAAATGATGTTTTTCTTGTAACTGTATCTGCAAAAACACCTAATGTATCAAATTTACCAAAAGCCATTGATGCCTCCAAGCTCCATCCGCCGTAATAATGCTTATCAACCATAAAACGACTTGGATAGCCAAGCCCTTGAATATTACTCATTTCTTTAGCTGGAGAAACAAAATTCCAACCAGCCCCAATCATCCAATTGTAAGAGTCCTTGTTTTTATCTAATTGAGCCGGTTGTGAAAATAAGTAGCCTGAAAAAAAACTTACAAGTACTACAATGCTGATTCTAATCATTTTTGCGAATAAAAATATCTAACAAATTTACTATCTATTATTTGAGTTCGATGTGTATTGCGCCCATTTTTTGAATTAGTTTTACACATTGACTTTGTTAAAAAGATGAATCTTTAATAATGTTACAATAATTAATTTTTGAAAAACAAAAAGGCCACCATAATTGGCAGCCTTTAAACTGAATTTCAGAATTAATAAACTATCTTTTAATTTCAATTCTTCGAACCATTTCTGATCTGGCTCCTTTAAATATAAAATTGTAAGTACCTGAAGGGAATCTTGATAAATCTAGTTCAAAATTGGATGAATCTATTTTCCAATTTCCGCAGTTTTTACCTGTTACATCAAACATTTCAAGCGTGTTAAATTCATCTTTTAATAATCCAGATATTGTCAACAACCCACTCGTTGGATTTGGAAAAATTACCAATGTTGTATTTTCAGATTCTTCTATACTGGAACAGCCATCAACTATTATTGTTGATGCGGCTGACCCCGTGCAACCATTCTGAGTTACTGTATAAGTTATCGGGAATGTACCTGCACCTGAAGTAGCAGGGTTAAATGTATTGTTTGTAACTCCGGTTCCTGAATACGATCCGCCTGCTGGGTTTCCACCAGATAAACTAAAGCTAGGATCTGTGTAGCAAACAGTGCTTAAAGCTGCAAAAGTTACTGTAGGTGTATTTCCAATAGAAATTGTAAACGTCACTGGAGAACCAGAACAACTATTTAATGTGGGTGTTACAATTATTGTTGCAGTTCCAATAGAAGTTGGTGTAAATGAGGCGATGTTTCCTGAGCCGGAAGCTGCTAAACCTATCGCTGAATTTGAATTTACCCAATCAAAAGTTGAAGAACTCGTTCCAGTGAAATTAATTGCCGTTACCGATGAACCAATACAAATTCCTTGATTTCCAGGATTAGTTACAGTTGGATTGATATTCACGGTAGCAACTACAGCTGTTCTACCTGAACTACATCCACCAACCACCGCCTCAACATAATAAGTTGTGGTCGAACTGATTGATGGAGTTGTAAATGAAGTTCCTGTTCCAAGACTAGTTCCACCAGTTGCAGCTGCAAACCAATTCAATGTTGAACCCCCACTTCCTGAAGCGATTAAGGAAACAGTTCCAGTACCACATCTTGAAGCTGGAGTTGTAGAATTTAACACTGGTATTTCACTCACTGTAATTGTGAATGTTACAAGTGTACCAGGACAACCATTCAATGTTGGAGTTATAGAAACTGTAGAAGTTCCAGCGGCTGAAGGAGTAAATGCTGAAATATTACCTGTTCCAGAAGCAGCTAATCCAATTGCTGTGTTTGTGTTTGTCCAAGCATACGTTGAAGATGGATTACTTCCAGTAAACGAAATGGCCGCGATAACCGAACCAACACAAGCTGTTTTATTTCCAGGATTTGTTGCAGTAGGTACCGGATTAATCGTTGCGATAACTGCTGTTCTTGCTGATGTACAACCATTTGAAGTTACTTCAGCATAATATGTAGTTGTTGCAGAAATTAATGGAGTAGTCCATGTTGAACCTGTTCCAATTGAAGTGCCGCCAGTCGCAGCAGTAAACCAATTAATTGTTCCTGCAGAAGACGTTGCACTAAGAGATACTGATCCAGCACCACATACACTGCCTGGAGTTGTTCCGGTCAGAGAAGGAGTTTGATTGACTGTAATAAAATTGTTCTGAGTGGAGGTGTTACTACCTGCCCCATTCGTTGCTGTTAATGCAACATTATACGTTCCAGCTGTAGTATAAGTAACTGTTGGATTTTGAATTGTGCTAGTAGCAGGAGTACCACCAGTAAATGTCCAAGCGTAAGATGATGGACTTCCAGTTGATGTACTCGTATATTGAACAGTTTGACCAGTACATGTTGTTGATGTTGGTGTTGATGTAAAACTAGCAGTTGGAGCAGTTGGAACAGCAGTACCAGTAATATTAATATTATCTACATATAAATTATTACCATAACCCGCCAAATTTCTAAATGCTAAAATTGCACTTGTTTGACCTAGATAAGCATTCAGATTAATTGTTTCTGTTCGCCACTGAGTAGCTGTTGGAATAAATACAGCGGTAGTTAATGCAGCGGTTGGTAAATTTCCAGCAGCAACAGTAGTCCCTGTTTTGTTGTATAAAGATGTCCACGTTGTACCACAATCCGTTGAGATTAGCACTTCTAAACCATC
Source organism: Lishizhenia tianjinensis (assembly GCA_945863425.1). Lineage (GTDB taxonomy): Bacteria > Bacteroidota > Bacteroidia > Flavobacteriales_D > Crocinitomicaceae > UBA952. The sequence goes on along the minus strand of CAMBBW010000013.1, from coordinate 8,658 downwards.
TACATATGTCGCGCTATAAGCGGCGTAGGCTACATTAAAAGTCATTTGCGCTGCAGAATAGCCAGCTAAATTTAATTTTGGAGTTCTCATTTCGTCCTGATTACCAATATCATCTTTATAAAAATTCAAAAACACCATGGAATTTCCTGCAGTTGGAGCAAATCCCACAGTTGCACTTCTCATCCAGGTAGTATCTGTTCCATCTGTGTTAATACTTGCCCATCCTGTTGGAGGAAAAGTTGTAGTTGTAAATCCTTCGACTAATGGTAATGCTGAGCCTGAGTTTCCAACTACGGTAACATAATTTGGTTGATTGGATGTATTTGTTCCATTCGCATTTGATACGGTTAAGGAAACAGCATATGTTCCAACAGTATTATAGGTGATAACTGGATTTTGAAGTGTGCTTGTTGCTGGTGAACCACCTGTAAATGTCCATGAATAAGATGTTGGTTGACCAGTTGATGTATTCGTGAATTGAACAGATTGACCAACGCAAATCGTAAGATTATTCACTGAAAAAGAAGCAACTGGAGCAGTTGGAACGGAAGAATATAGGTCACTTGACCATGTTCCACGTCCAAAAGTACCAGCTTTTAATGCTTTTGTTGCTCCATAATATATTTCTAAATCGGAAACAGCATTGTTTGGTAATCCAGAACTAAAGTCAACCCATGTGGTTGTCATTGAATTGTCCTTGTAATATACTCCTAAATCCGTTCCAACATAAATTGCATTACCACCTGTTGAGCCATTTTCAAAAACGATGCAATTAACAGGAATATTTGGAAGTCCAGTTGAAATATTAGTCCAACTTGTTCCTCCATTGATAGATTTATAAACTTTGCTAGATGCCGAGTATCCAGAATATGAGACAAAAACAATATTTGGATCAGTATTCGAAATTGCAACCCGTGTTGGTGTTACTGCCGTTGGTAATCCTGTTGAACAAGCAGTAAATGACGTTCCTCCGTTGGTTGATTTCGATACCGCATTCGTTCCTGATTTCAGCGCATAAATTATCTGATTGTTACTAGGTGCTATTGCAAATTCTACAATATTTCCAGTTCCCGTTGGCGTACCTAAAGCTGTCCATGTTGCTGCGCCCCAAATATTAGTCGATTTATACAAAGCAGGGCGCCCTCCAGCATAAGCAACAGTTGAGGTTGTTGGATCTTGACGGATTGCACTAACCCACTCTTCCGTTCCATTTGCTGTTGGATCATTAATATCAGTAAAAGAAGTTCCTCCATTGGTAGATCGAGCATAATCACCATTATATAAGGAAACAATCATATTGTTATCTGTTGTTCTGTCAATATAACAATCCATTCCATCTCCTCCATATTTCTGAGACCAAGTTGTTCCATTAGCTGTGTAATTTGAACCATTGTCTTGATGCCCCGCTATTAATTTACCAGCAGTAACGGTTGACAATCCAATTCTGTATTGTTGAGCAATACATAGATTTGTACTAATGTCAGACCAAGCAGTACCCGCATTTGTAGATTTAAATATTCCTCCATCACAGGCGGAAAATATAGTGGTTGCCGAACCAGGTAGAAAGGCAATGTCATGAATATCTGAATGCACATATGTTGTACCTGATGCTGTCCAGTTTGAAATTCGCGCAAATGAAGTCCCACCATTTGTGCTTTTCCACATGTTAACACCTCCAGTATAAACCTCTTCTGCATTAGTTGGTGAGGCGGTAATGCATAGGTCATACCATCCTTGACCACCAGCATCTGCACCTGTTGCCCAACCTAAAATATTATTGGAGGCCGTTTTTGACATACGTGTTGTAAAGGTCGTGCCGTTATCAGTTGATCGAATTACTGAGTAAAATCCATTATCAGTTCCAGCGTTTAATATGTATACATAAGCTGGGTTTGCCGCAGTTACAGCCAAAGCCATTCTTGACAGATTTGCTGCAGTAGGTACTCCAGATGTAACCGCAACCCACGTAACTCCTCCATCAGTGGATTTTTTAAAAGCAGTTCCACATGCATAAACAGTATTGGGATCTCCTGGTTTAAATTCAGCATCAATCGTTGAGAATGAGCCAGTTGGATTCGTCCATGTAGTCCCTCCATTTGTTGATCTAAAAATTCCAAATGAGCTAAATGCCATAATTATTTGAGGATTGGTTGGATTAATTAATATTCTACCAATATTTCGTCCTTGTGAAACAGCCCAAGTTAATCCAGTAGTATTCCAAGTAGTACCTCCATCTATAGATTTCAATACACCAATACTATAGGTGTCTCCTCCATCCATATCTCCTGTAGCTAAATACATGATTTGATTATTTGTAGGATCAATAGCCACATCAGAAACTCCAATTATAGAAAGTTGATCTGTGTTCGTGGTCCATGAAGTACCACCATTTGTAGTTTTCCATAAACCTCCATCTGGGGCACCAACGAAAATTGTGTTTGTATTTGTTGGATCAAAACGGACAAAATTTAAACGTCCGGCTCCTCCACCTGTTGGTTTTCCAGTCGGCCCAACAAATGTCCAGTTACCTGTTGTTGATTTTGGAATTCCGGCAGCTGCTAAATCAGCTTCCCATTGTTTGTAATTAGAAACCGTTTTTGAAGGTAAGGTAACATCACCACTGGGATAAACGCGAGGTTTCATATAATTCTCCCAACGTTTAAATTGTTTGAATCCTTTCCCTTTTTCTAGGGTTTTACCTTCCCAATACGTTTCAAAGGCTGCTTGAGTTTCGTAGAAGTTAACAGCTGGATTTCGCATCATTTCCACCCATTGCTGAGAAATTGAAGTGAATGAAAATAGCAGAAAAATAACTGTTTTAAAATAAGGCAAATGATTAGTGAACATAGTTTTTAGTTTAAGGGTACAATTTACTAAAAACACCTAATTAATTGTCTAATTGTTAAAAAAAATTAGATAGCAGAAACAACCACGACGATTTCTCCTTTGAGTTCTTTAGTTTCTGAAAAATCGATTAATTCTTGAATCGTTCCTCTTTTTACTTCTTCAAACATCTTTGAAATTTCACGAATTACCGCAATTTGACGCTCAGGATGAATAAACTCTTGAAATTGCTTCAACATTTTATTTATTCGATGCGGAGATTCATACAATACAGTAGTTCTCGTTTCTGAACAAATTTCTTTAATTCGTGTTTGACGTCCTTTTTTATGAGGTAGAAAACCTTCAAAAATAAATCTATCCGTTGGGAATCCACTAACCACCAGAGCAGGGATAACGGCCGTAGGACCAGGAAGGCATTCTATTTCAATATCATTTTCGATACAAGAACGAATGAGTAAAAATCCAGGGTCAGAAATTCCGGGTGTACCGGCATCACTTACTAAAACAACCTTTTCAGCTTCTTGAATTTTCTGAATTACTTGATTTAAAACCCGATGCTCATTGTGACTATGAAATGAATAAACCGATTTTGAAATTTCTAAATGATTTAATAATTTAAGAGTAACCCGTGTATCTTCGGCTAGGATAAAATCACATTCTTTTAAGTAACGTATCGAACGAAGCGTAATATCTTCCAAATTTCCGATTGGTGTTGGCGTAATTATTAGTCGACTCATCGTTACTTATTTTCAATTTCATCTTCGTTCACTTCTTCTCCTCGAAGTAACCTAACTCTTTTCCGAGCCTCGGTTGAATAGAGACTTCCTTTGTAATTTATTAATAAGGATTTGTAGTATTCAAGCGCCTTTTCTTTGTCCTCTTTCTGAATTTCAAAGATCTCGGCAAGATGAAAGAGAGCATCATCTGCCAAAATATCAGTGCTAAAACTGGAAACAATCTTTTCTAAAAAAGGAATTGCATCATCCCATTTTCCTTGCATTTCCATGGCTTTTGCTTTCCTGAAAAGAATTTCATCTTCGAGAGAATGTCCTGGTTCAGCGCGCATGACACTATCGTAATAATTAAATGCCTCTGAATATTTATGTTGTTCCAATTGCAAATCTCCTTGAGCAAACCATCCCATAACTTGAAAATTACTATCCAAACCGAAATTGTCTGTAATCAAAGTAGATAATTGGATTGCGTCATTTGCAATGAGTCGCGAGGTGGATTCTTTTAATACACTCAATTGTGATTGTGCAAAATCGAATTCTCCATCATAATAGTAAATTCTTGCATTTTTAAACTTGGCTTCCTGACCAATTACCTCATACTTAAAATCGGTGTCAATTTGCATATATAAGATACTCGCATCCCAAATTTCACCTTGTAAAACATAAATATCAGCTAACAACATTTTTCCACTAGCCTTTTGAATATCTGTCAATCCAGGTAAAGCAATTAGCTCGTTTAATAAAATCAATGCATCCTTGGTTTTGTTTCCAAAATAGGCTTGAATATACGCAAGTTCAATTCCCAATTCAAAAACAGATCTCCTCTTACCTAATCGATCAATAGTTTGTTGATATTCATTGATTGTTTCTTCAATTTCCGATTGAGAGTAATTCCTATTCAAAGTTAATTCTGTAAATCGAACATTTAAATTTAATCGTTCTGCTTCCAAATAAAAAGGATATTCCTCTCCAAGAGAAACAACATACTTAAATGCTTTTCTGGCTTGATCATACTTTCGATTTTCCAAGCCCATTTTTCCCACATCTAAAACAAATTCTCCTGCATAGTTGAATCGTTTATCTAGAGCTATGGATTGCGTAATGGCAGCAGAAAAATTTGAGGATTGAATATAAAACCAAATCAACATTTCAGAAAAGACAATATTATCCGCGTTTTTCTGCGTTTTATCTAGCAAAATTGATTTCAAAGCGAGAAACTCTTTTGAGGTTGGATTATTAAAATCGATGAATCGAATCAATGTGTTTTGAACTGCAGACCTTTGTGTAACACTAGATTCCAATAAGTTAATCAGTTCTTTAAACATGTTTTCAAAATCTCCTTTTGAAGCATAAATTTCAGCAAATTGGACATTAAGGGGATACGAATCTTTTAGTAATTTCCTGCCTCTTTCTAGTGATTTTAACGCTAAATCATTTTTATTTTTTGACCGAAAAGCATTGGTTAATTCAATGATTTGATTCGGATTTGGCATAAGATCAGCAATTAAATCCGCATAGATTTTATCTGCAGACTTTGTATCTTTCTCTTCCTCATAAAATTGCCCCAACATAATTTTCAATTCTACATCTTTTCTGTTCGAATTTATTTGACGTTTGAGAATTTTTTCCGCTTCTTTTCTGTTTTTCACTTTGATTAAACAATCGAAATAGCGAACAAAATAAACTTTGGTGGGGCTTTTCGCATACAATCCTTGATAATACGTTACGGCCTTATCAAATTCACCGTTGTTATAATAATATTGAGCTAATTGAAGATCTGTATCAGTTTGAGCATACGCAGTTACTGCGAAAAACGAAATCCAAACAAATATCAAGGATCTTAAAGTCATTTATTTAGCTATTAATTGCATGGAAAAATTATACAATTCAACGTGCAATGCTGAATAGGTATCTGAAATTTTCGTTTGATTCTTTTGGAATTCTTTGAATAAGATGACAATTTGATCAAATTTATTTTTTTCAAACTTGATGTATTCATCGTATTTACCGCGTGCTCCGCTATTATTTTCAATGTCTTTTTTCAATGATGTAAGTGATTTTCTTAGTTCAATAACACCCTTTTCTAATTTAACAATATTGCTCCTTAATTTAGGGATTGCTCGCCGCATGCGCTTGTAACTATCCATTTTTTTACCTAATTCCAAATCGATAGTGTCTGCTACAAAATTGCCTCTAATTCTGTATTCTACCCCTTGCGCTGCTAGTTGCATTTCAGCCAAAGTATCTATTTTTTCTTTTTTCAATTGAGCAGAAATGCTATCCAACCCATGAATCATTTTGTCGATTTTTGATAATCGGTTCGTTTTATCAATATCCGTACACGAGGAAATTAGGAAAACAGCTAAAAGTAAAAGTAGTGTGTATTTCATCCTTAATCTATTCGTGTAAAACGCGTATACGGATGCAATACTTCCGGTATATTAATTCCCGTTTCATCTTGAAAATTCTCCATTATTGAAGCCATAATTCGTGGTAATGCAAGTGCAGAGCCATTTAAAGTATGACATAATTGAGTTTTTTTATCATCCGTTTTAAAGCGCAATTTTAAACGATTCGATTGAAAAGTATCAAAACGGGATACTGAACTCACTTCTAACCATTTTTCTTGTGCTGCAGAAAAAACTTCAAAGTCATACGTCAATGCAGATGCAAATCCCATATCCCCACCACACAATCGAAGAATGCGAAACTGAAGACCTAATTTATCTAATAAACCTTTTACATGTTCCACCATTTCATCTAGTGCTTTTGCTGTATTGGAAGGATGTTCCACACGCACAATTTCTACTTTATCAAACTGATGCAAACGATTCAATCCACGAACATCTTTACCATAGGATCCTGCCTCACGTCGAAAACATGGTGTATAGCCAGTCAATTTAATTGAAAAATCTTCGGATGGAAGTACAACATCTCTGTAAATATTTGTCAAAGGCACTTCTGCTGTTGGTATCAAATAAAAATCATCTGTTGGTGTATGATACATTTGCCCTTCTTTGTCTGGTAATTGTCCAGTTCCAATGGCACTTGCTTCGTTGACCATAAAAGGTGCAATATATTCCGTGTAACCAACCTTATCAGCTTCATCTAGAAAAAATTGAATCAACGCTCGTTGTAATTTAGCTCCTTTTCCAATATAAAAAGGAAATCCAGCGCCCGTAACCTTAACTCCTAATTCAAAATCAATTAGATTAAATTTCTTAGCTAAATCCCAATGTGGTAATGCTTCGAAAGTATAGTCAGGAGCCTCTCCTTTTTCAAAAACAGTTTCATTATCTTCTGCACTTTTGCCCTGCTTTACAAGTTCATTTGGGACATTTGGAAGGGTGTACATCAAGGTTGAAATTTGAAGCTCTAATTCATCAACTGAAATTTTTAATTCAGTCTCCTTTGATTTCAAAATTGCTGTTTTTGCTTTTAATTCAGTTGCCTCACTTTGTTTCCCTGATTTGAATAATTCACCAATTGTTTTAGCGATTTTATTTAGTTCAGCTGAAATAGCTTCCATTTCAGTTTTCACATTTCTCCAATTGGAATCCAACGCCAATAGTTGATCTACTGTTTCGCTAACATCCAAGTTTCTTTTAGATAAACCAGCAATAACAGCCTCTTTTTCTTGTCTTATTCGATTGATTTCTAACATATGTACTAAATGAATTACAAAAGTAATAGATTTTACCCAAGTATCAACTTTGAAATAGGAATGATAAAAACATTAGTCCATTGAATAAACAGGGAGGATCATAAAAGATTTCTCAAAGTACTCACTGTTTTTGTAGATAAAATACAATTGTTCCCACTCTGAATTTCTAAATTGCTCATTCTCATTTTTCAGTTTATCGAATTGAACTTTTAATGTTGGGTTGTTTTCCAAAATAAATTTTACTTGATCAATAAATACATAGGATGAAAAATATTCCTTCTGCTGCAAATAAGAATCAAAGAAATTCCAGGAAAAATAAGAGTCTTCAGCATCTGGAATCAAGGTTGAGAGCAAGAAATTGATAGCTTTCTGCTTAGTTGGAATGAGGACATCTCCTTTTTTAAGCAATTGAGTTACTTTAAATTTTTCGAACTCAACAGAATGATGCTTGAAATGTCCTTCATAGGGTTTATCTAAACTTTTAAATTTTTCAATTCTGTATCGATTCACTTCAACTGTGGAATCTTTAGTAATCGTTTGATACAAGACCTGATTCATTTTCAATCGCTCAATCACTTCTTTTTCTTGTCGGCCAACAATAAAGTATTTTGGAATTAGTTCGACTGATTTAGCGAGATGAGTTTGATAAAGCGGTATAAATTTTTGATAGGATTTAGAGCGATCATAATACAATCTTTTTAGACCTGTTATTGAGTCGATGGGATTGCTAAACTCAAATCCTTTGAATAAGATTGAGTCCTTTTTATCACTTAATTCATAGTTATATTCAAATTCTTTTTGATTCATACACCATTCAAAAGCTTCACTCCTACTCGATTCTATTTCTAAACTGTGATTGGTTGTCCAAGAAATTAATTCATCCAGAAATTGATAGGTGGCTTCAACTCTTTCGGGAAATGGTTTTAGCATGTGCGTTTCCACAGTGAAACTTAGTGAATTAAACAAACTTGAATACCCCATTGCATAACGCGGCAAATCATTAAATGCCATTATTCCGTCCTCGGGGGTTTGTTTGATTAATTCAACATAAGGGAAGAAATCGATTCCTTTTTCACGAAGATTTGCAGTTAAACTGGGAATACATTTCGAATAGGTAAGTTGATTCATTGTTGGAGCCAAACGTTCTTTCATGGAAGAAATATAGGTTAGCGTATATTGATAATCCGCTCCGTTTGAAACGTGATTATCTACAAAAACATCAGGATCAAGCGCATGAAATATTCTAGCGAAGGTAAATGCATTTTCAGAATCCATTTTAATGAAATCTCTATTCAAATCTAAATTTCGGGCATTCCCTCTAAAACCATATTCTTCAGGCCCATTTTGATTTGCTCTGCTGGATGTGGATCGATTCATCATCCCACCAATATTATAAGCAGGAATGAAAGCAATTAC
>CAMBBW010000012.1 GCA_945863425.1 Lishizhenia tianjinensis | reverse complement strand
TTGTAATAACAACATATTCCTGGTCATTCCATCGAAGTATCTGCATTTCACCAATAGGAATTGAGCCAATATTCTTTTTCCAGGTTTTCACCGAATTCTCAATCCCTTGGATCATTCCTTGATCAGTTAAACAGACAATATTTCCCTTTCCTTGAAATGATTTAAAGTCCTTTATCTTGCCCGAAATTGAAATCGAATTATATTCCAAATCCGTATTTAAACTTAGCTTTTCAGCTTTATATTTTACTTCAGTTTGAATGATTTTATCCCCCAAAACCGATAAAGAACTGTTTTTAAATTTACCAAGTGATCGATATGAAACTAACTTGGGAAGGTTTTCCATGAGTTTATTCAAGTCTTCATCATTATATACCCATGTTTTATTCAATTCGATTTCAGTTAATAACAAATCAATCACCTCTTTATTCGTTGAAAATAGTGCCATGTTATCAATTGTTTGAACAAAATAAACACCTCTACCCGCTCCTATTTTAGGTGCAATTTCTAAAGAATTGTATTCGCCTTTTAACGTGTTATCTTCTGGCAACTGAAGCAGTTCGTTTAGGTTTTGTACAATATTTTGACCTTCAATAAATTGACACATGAAAACACGTTGATTTTCAAAATTAAATGAAACAAATCCTGCATCTACCCAACTAGAAATTGCCCCTTTTGCAAAAGTTGGATCAATGGATTTTAAATAGGTTGATTCATAAAAGCAATAATTCTCTGCCTTAACAGGAATATAGGATTGAAAAACACTCTGATCCTCAACTAATTTACCCCTAATTCCATTTGCGTTTTTAGAATGATATTCAACTGTGTTTTCATTTTTAAGATAAATATCAATATAACTAGGCTTGGCCGCACCTAAAGTAGCAATAGAAGCGCTTGCATTTCGATCCAATTGACCATAATCGAATTCTAACCCCTCTACATCTTCCTCATACTTATAAATTAGCAATCGGTTATTTTTAAAAACCCCATTAAATTGTTCAATTTTATAAGTTTCTCCATCAATAGAATAACGCAAATTGGCTTTAGTAAGCAACTGATTAATTGACGAAACAGTCCAACTATTTGAATTTTCGATCAAAACCAGATTTCGTTTTTTGCTAATGTATACATCCGTATTAGCTGGCAAGAGCGACAAAAGAGGCTCAATGCTGTTTTTATTTTCGCTTAACGTTGAAAACTCAATTTGATTCCAATCGAACGAATTTGGCTTGTGAATAACAAGTACCTGTTCGTCTTTTTTACTAAAAATGGAAGCTGGATCAAGTGAGTTTTTCCAATGCGTCATATTGTAAACGGCATAACCAATCCAACAGAGCAAGGCAATACTCAGTATCCAGAGAATCGTTCTAAACATAATACGTCTTATTAAACAAATGTAAGACGATTCAAAACAATATGCGATAGGGATTTCCGAATAAGATTAACAGAGAAATGTTTACTGAAACAAATCTAATTGGAGCGAATCCCCCAGTAAATTAAATGTCATTCGATGAAATTGAGTTGGACCAAAGGTTAAAATTGCTTTCCGATGTGTTTTAGTCGGATACCCTTTATTTTTATCCCAAGCATATTGCGGGAAATCAGCATGTAATTCCAGCATTAATTCATCTCGAAAATTCTTTGCCAAAACAGATGCAGCGGCAATAGACAGGTATTTTGAATCTCCTTTAATTACACATTGATATGGGATTCCTCCATATGGTTTGAATTTATTTCCATCGACAATAATATGCTCTGGAACAACTGCCAAATTTTCAATGGCCCGATGCATGGCTAAAATACTGGCATTTAAAATATTAATTTCTTCTATTTCGCGTTCTGAAACTACTCCAATCCCAAACGCTATAGCCTTTTCTTTGATTATAGGCTCTAAAAAAAGTCGTGTTTTTTCAGATAACTTTTTCGAGTCATTTAATAAAGAATGTTGGAATGTTGGAGGTAGAATTACAGCTGCAGCAACCACTGGCCCTGCGAGACAACCCCTTCCTGCTTCATCGCATCCGACTTCAATACTATCTTTTAGTAAAAATGATTTTAGCAATTAATCAACTATTTTTTTATTATAATTATTTAAATATACAACCAATTACGTATTTTTATCGTCATTAATAAAAACAATACTATGAAAATTTTTTATACGATACTTTTAATTTGTGCAATTGGAACAACCACTTATGCTCAGGATGTTAAATTAGCTAAAGCACAAAGTGCGACAGAGCTGTTACAAGCAAAGAACACAGGTAAGTATTCTTTTGTTTTTCCAACGGATATTACATCATCTGAAATAATAAATGCAGCAGATTATTACAAATCTTTCTTTACTGTTCAATTCACTGAAACAACAAGAACAGTCAAAGTAACGATGACTGAGAATACCCCAGAAAATAGAAGGGTTATACTTAGATTTCTTGCTTCATCTCGCATACAGAAGGTTCAAGTTGGAGACAATCAGTTATTACTTCATGAATTTTACGATCAATATTTCAATTAATCTCTGCGAAATACACTTAGGATAATAAAGGCAGCAATAATTGTTACTGCTAATCCCCAAATCCAACCTCCAAGTAAATAACTTGCTAAAAGTGTTGGAATTAAAAAAACGGATAACAAATGGTATTTCCCTTGATTTTTATTTTCTTTCATTTTTTAAAATCAATGAATTGACGGGGGGTTGCGCAAAAGTTCATCGGTACATCTAACGGATTAACATCTTCAATAATCTCCATTGCATCAAATAACGAAATGCCAATTTTAACAATCTCTTTATTTGTTCTATTAAAATACCGATCATAAAACCCCTTACCATATCCAATTCTATGTCCCTGAAGATTAAAGGCCAACAAGGGAATTAAAACTACATCCAAATCAGAAGGTTGAATAAGTGTTGTGATAGGTGGTTCTAATATTCCATAAGCACCTTTAGTAAGGTTATTGCAGGATTCAATCTTAAAAAAATCCATTTCACATGATTCATTATTTGAAATAGGTGCGTAAAAATTTGAACGTGTAAGATCAAACTGGTTCAACAATAAAAATGTATTAGGTTCATTGGAATTTGAAATCGGTAAAAAGACACCCACATTTTTATCTTTTAATGGGGAATTATCCAACAGGATTTTAAAACAATCATTTGACAGAATATCAATCTCGTTCTGAGAATAGGAATTTCTCAGTTCTTTATACTTTTTCCTGATTTCATTTTTAAGCATTTAACAAAACATTTCATTTAGTTTGCTCGCCACGATTTTATCTAAGGGAAAAGTCAGTAAATCTTCAAGGTGTTTATTAATAGGATACCATCTTTGTTTTTCACCATTTTTTTTCAAAGGAATTTCGTAGGCATCAAAAGTCAAATTTTCAATCTCATTAGTGGTTACAAAGTAATAAAAAGAGATAAGTTGCATCTGATTATTAAATGCAGAAATTTGCAGGTGATCATTTACATAAAACAAGGATTCAACTGTTATATCTAATTCCATTTCTTCCCGATATTCTCTCATTAAAGCAGAGTTTATACCTTCACCAAATTCCAATCCCCCCCCTGGGAATTTAGTAAAGGGAAACCCATCTCTAAACTCATCCGATATTAAAACTTGCTTATTTTTATTTATAAGTAGTCCATATACTCGAATTGTGAACGAATTCATTATTTTCGAATGAAACGAAAATTCTTTCCAGGATAAATTGCTGAATCTCCCAATTCCTCTTCAATTCGAAGAAGTTGATTATACTTAGCCATACGATCACTTCTGGAAGCAGAGCCTGTTTTGATCTGACCACAATTTAACGCAACGGCTAAATCAGCAATTGTATTATCTTCTGTTTCTCCTGATCGATGACTCATTACCGAGGAATACCCACTTCTTGTGGCTAGCTGAACCGCTTCAATTGTTTCAGTAAGTGAGCCGATTTGATTTACTTTAACCAATATTGAGTTAGCTACATTTTCGTCAATTCCACGTTGTAATCGTATTGAATTAGTAACAAACAAATCGTCTCCAACCAATTGTACTTTATCACCAATTTCCTTGGTAAGCATTGACCAACCGTTCCAATCATCCTCTGCCAAGCCATCCTCAATGGAAATAATTGGATATTTATTTATCCAATCTTTCCAAAAGGAAACCATTTCGGAAGAAGTTCTATTTTCGCCAGTAGATTCAAAATGGTAAATTCCAGTATCTGATTTATAAAATTCTGAGGATGCTGCATCCAAGGCAATGCAAATCTCCTCTCCAGGTTTAAACCCCGCTTTTTCAATGGCCTGAATAACAAGCTCAATTGCTTCTTCATTCGATTTTAAATTAGGCGCAAAACCACCTTCATCTCCAACATTTGTTGACATTCCATTTTTTTTCAAAACATTTTTTAAGTGATGAAATATCTCTGTCCCCCAGCGCAAACCTTCAGAAAAGTTTTTTGCGCCAATGGGCATTACCATAAATTCCTGAATGTCAATCAAGTTATCAGCATGAGAGCCACCATTCAAAATATTCATCATAGGAACGGGCATCGTCACGGCACCAACTCCACCAATATATTTATATAACGACATATTTGAACAATCAGCCGCTGCACGAGCTACAGCCAAGGATGTGCCCAAAACTGCATTCGCTCCCAATTTAGATTTATTTAAAGTTCCATCTAAACGAATCAATGCTGTATCTATAGACTTTTGATCCATAACATCCATTCCAACTAATAATTCATTAATTTGGGTATTCACATGATTTACTGCATTCAGGACACCCCTACCTAAATAATACGATAGGTCATTATCTCTCAACTCTACTGCTTCATGGATTCCTGTTGATGCACCAGAAGGGACGGCAGCTCTTCCAATTAAACCATCTGTAGTTAACACATCTACCTCAATCGTTGGATTTCCACGAGAATCAAGAATTTGACGGGCATGTACTTTTGAAATATAGCTCATTTTATATTTTTTGCTGTTTTATATTTTGAATAAACTGATCAAATAAATAACGAGAATCATGAGGTCCAGCAGAGGCTTCCGGATGATATTGAACAGAAAAAACAGGTTTGTTCACTAATTCAATTCCTGCAATTGTTTCATCATTCAAATGAATATGAGTAACTGCTATTAAAGAATTTTGATCCAAACCCTCTTTGGAAATTACAAATCCGTGATTTTGGGATGTTATTTCACCTTTTCCTGTTTTCAAATTTTTAATTGGATGATTAATACCTCTATGACCATTAAACATTTTTTCAGTTTTTAATCCTTGACTTATTCCCAAAATTTGATGTCCCAAACAAATTCCAAACACTGGTTTACTTGTATCAACTATATCCTTTACAAGTTTAATAGAATCTAACATAGCAGAAGGATCACCAGGTCCATTTGATAACATGAATCCATCTGGAGCAAATTCATTTATTACATTCAATAATGTATCAAAAGGGAAAACTTTAACGAAACAATTTCGCTCTACCAGACAATTGATGATATTATTTTTTACACCAAAATCAATTAAAGCCACCCTATAATCTGCATTTGGATTACCTATTTCAAATATCGTTTTAGTAGCAACCTTTGAAGATAATTCAAGGCCCACCATTGATGGGGTATTTGCTAGGAACAAATTTAATTCCTCATCTGACAACTGTTCTGATGAAATAACCGCATTCATAGCACCTTTATTACGTATATGTCGGACAAGGGCTCGCGTGTCAATGTCTGAAATACCGATGGTATTATTCAATTCCATATAGGATTGAAGAGAATTTGTCGCTGACACTCGAGAATATCCATCTGAAAACTTCTTTACTACTAATCCCGCAATTTTAATTGAATCAGATTCGATTTCATTCTTATTAACACCATAGTTGCCTATATGGGCTGTATTCATAATTAATAATTGTCCATAATAAGATGGATCGGTAAAAACTTCTTGATAACCGGTCATTCCTGTGTTAAAAGCAATTTCCCCAGTTGTTGTTCCTATCTTACCAATAGAAAAACCATGAAAACAAGAACCATCTTCTAATTTCAATATTGCTGGCGTGCGATCATTCATTTCAATTATTTTAATACAAAGGTAATTTTAAAGCTTGTAAGAAAAATAAAATGAATAAAAAAAGGCGACCAAATGATCGCCTTTTTATCAACATAGTGTTAACTTCTTAATCTTTCTTTTCTTCTTCACCAGAAGTATCTGTATTTTCAGCAGAATCAGTTTCGGTTGTATCTTCAGTAGCTACCTCGATATTTTCCTCAACAACAACTTCATGTTCAACCTCAACCGTATTTTCTGCAGCAGAATCAGATTCCTGTGCATTGTTAATCTCAGTTGCCTCAACTACTTCTTCAACCGAATCAGCAGCCTTTTTAACGCCACCTCTTCTTGAGCGACGAGTAGTTTTCTTAGTTGAATCATTTGAATATAACTCATTGTAATCAACTAATTCGATCATACACATTTCCGCATTGTCTCCTAATCTGTAGCCTGTTTTTAGAATTCTTGTATAGCCTCCATTGCGCTCTGCAATTTTCGGCGCAACATCTCTAAAAAGTTCCGTAACAACCTCTTTGTCTTGCAGGTATGAGAAAACAACTCTTCGTGAATGCGTAGAATCTTTTTTAGATTTTGTTAAAAGTGGTTCTACAAAAACTCTTAACGCTTTTGCTTTAGCAACAGTTGTATTAATTCGTTTATGACGAATCAATGAACAAGCCATATTAGAAATCATTGCTTTTCTGTGCGATGATTTTCTGCCTAAATTATTTACCTTATCTCCGTGTCTCATGATTTCTTTTTCTTAATCCATGTCTAATTTATACTTAGCCACGTTCATTCCAAATGTAAGCCCTTTATTATCAACAAGCTCTTCAAGCTCTGTCAACGACTTTTTACCAAAATTTCTAAATTTCAATAAATCCGATTTAGCAAACGCAACCAATTCACCCAATGTATCTACTTCTGCTGCTTTCAAACAATTTAACGCTCTAACAGACAGATCCATATCGACTAACTTAGTTTTCAATAACTGACGCATGTGCAATGATGATTCATCAAATTCTTCGCCATCAGCTTTGGATTCATTTTCAATTGAAATCCGTTCATCGGAAAACAACATAAAATGATGAATCAAAATTTTAGCTGCTTCTTTTAACGCATCTTTAGGTTGAATTGAACCATCTGTTTTAATGTCTAAAACTAATTTTTCGTAATCAGTTTTTTGTTCAACACGAAAATTCTCAACAGCGTATTTAACATTTACAATTGGCGTGAAAATTGAATCCACTGCAATTGTACCAAATGTCGCATCTGGGTTTTTGTTTTCTTCTGCTGGTACGTACCCTCTTCCTTTAACAATAGTAAGCTCAATGTTCAATTTAACACTTGTCTCCATGTTACACAGTACAAGATCTGTATTTAAAACCTGAAAAGCAGAAGTGAATTTACCCAAATCTCCAGCTGTTAACTGCTTTTGACCGGAAATTGACACTATTACTGTCTCAGTATTTGTACCCTCAATTTGTTGTTTGAAACGAACTTGTTTCAAATTTAAAATAATCTCAGTCATATCCTCAACAACACCTTTAATTGTTGAAAATTCATGATCTACTCCTTCAATTTTAACTGAAGCAATAGCAAACCCTTCAAGCGAAGAAAGTAAAATTCTTCTTAACGAGTTTCCTACGGTGATTCCATAACCTGGTTCAAGAGGTCGGAATTCGAATTGTCCTTCACGTTCATCAGAATGAACAAGAACAACTTTATCTGGTTTTTGAAAATCTAAAATTGCCATAACAAAGCGAAATAATTTATTATTTAGAATATAATTCGACGATTAGTTGTTCCTTAATGTTTTCAGGAATCATCTCTCTTGCAGGAACTGCAATCATTTTACCCTCCATTGATACTGAATCCCAATCTAACCAATCGAACTTTTTATTAGAAGCGTTTAAAGAAGATGTTATATTCTCTAATGATTTAGATTTCTCTCTAACCCCAACAACATCACCTATTTTCAAAGTGTATGATGCTATGTTTACTACCTCTCCATTAACAGTAATATGTTTATGAGAAACCAACTGACGAGCACCTCTTCTGGTCGGTGCCACACCTAACCTATAAACCGTATTATCTAATCTAGATTCACACAATAAAAGTAAATTCTCACCAGTAATTCCTTTCATTCGAGAGGCCTTATCAAATAAGTTTCTAAATTGACGCTCTAAAATACCATAGGTATATTTGGCTTTTTGTTTTTCGCCTAATTGAATCGCATATTCCGATTGTTTAGAACCTCTCCGTTTCGCAGGACCATGCTGTCCTGGACCATAATTTCTCTTTTCCAGTGCTTTGTCTGGACCAAAAATTGCTTCACGAAAACGTCGTGCAATTTTGGTTTTTGGACCTCTATATCTTGCCATACTATAATTATTATGGGAGAACTATGAATTAAGGCAATCCTTCGATAGCAAACTCTCCCTGGTTATAAAATAAAAATTAAACTCTTCTTTTCTTTGGTGGACGACATCCATTATGAGGAAGCGGTGTCACATCAATTATTTCAGTAACTTCAATGCCCGTGTTATGTATTGCACGTATTGCTGATTCTCTTCCACCACCTGGACCTTTCACATAGACACGTACTCGTCGCAGACCGAAATCGTGTGCTTCTTTAGCAGCATCCTCGGCAGCAACTTGTGCAGCATAAGGAGTATTTTTCTTTGAACCTTTAAAGCCCATTTTACCTGCAGAGGACCAAGAAATAACTTGACCACCACCATTGGTTAACGAAATAATTACATTGTTAAATGTAGCTTGTATATGTGCTTCTCCAGCAGCATCTACTTTTACATTTTTTCTCTTCTTTTGATTTGTCTTAGCCATCTGAACTATTTATTATTTAGTAGCTTTTTTCTTATTAGCAACAGTTTTACGTCTTCCTTTTCTTGTTCTAGAATTATTTTTAGTACGTTGACCACGTAATGGTAAACCAGCTCGATGTCTGATTCCACGAAGACAACCTATATCCATCAAACGTTTTATATTCAATTGAATTTCAGACCGTAATTGACCCTCCGTTTTCACCTCATTTATTGAGTTACGAATTGCAGACAATTGATCATCATTCCAGTCTTGAACTTTAATGTTTTCATCAATGCTGTTATCACTTAATATTTTTTTGGAAGTACTTCTTCCAATACCGAAGATATAAGTTAATCCTCTAACTCCCCTTTTGTTTTTTGGTAAATCTATTCCCGCTATACTTGCCATACTAAAAATATAATTATCCCTGACGTTGCTTCAGTTTTGGGTTCTTTTTGTTAATAATATAAACTCTTCCTTTGCGTTTCACAATTTTGCAATCCGCTGTTCTTTTTTTAACTGATGCTCTTACTTTCATCTTTTTTTATTTATTTGTATCTAAAAGAAATTCTACCTTTAGATAAATCATAAGGTGACATTTCTACTTTAACTTTATCTCCAGGTAATATTTTAATATAAAACATTCTCATTTTTCCTGAAATATGGGCGATAATAATATGACCATTTTCTAGTTGAACTTTAAACATTGCATTTGGCAAAGCTTCTAGTATAAGACCATCTTGTTCAATTGAAGATTGTTTTGCCATAATTAAAAACCTGATAACTCGTTTTGACTTCTTCTACCTTTTATTCTTGTTCCTTCCATCAAACCGTCCATGTGTCTATTTAATAAATAGGATTCTATTTGCTGTAGGGTATCTAACACAACACCCACCATAATCAAAATAGAGGTTCCGCCAAAAAACATAGCAAACGCATCATTAACACCTGCTTGTTTTGCAATGGCTGGTAATATAGCAATTACAGCTAAAAATAATGATCCAGGAAAAGTAATTCTAGAAACTAATGTATCTATATATTCAGCAGTTTCCTCTCCTGGCCTAATTCCAGGAATAAAGCCACCACTTCTTTTTAAATCATCTGCAATCTTTCGTGGATTTATCATAATTGCTGTATAGAAATAGGTGAAGACAATAATTAATAAAGCCAATAACAGATTATAACTGATACCATAAATGTCTCCCAAAGCACGCTGAATAAAATTTCCTTCTGAAGCAACCATAGTTGAGAATGCCATCATTGGAATTGTCATGATTGCTTGCGCAAATATTATTGGCATTACACCACTTGCATTTACCTTAATTGGTAAATAATTCCTTGCACCTTGTTCCTCTACGGCTCTGGCACCTACAATTCTCTTTGCAGTGTTCAAAGGTATTTTTCGTACCCCTTGAACAATTAATATTGTTAGTAGTACAACCAACATAAACGCAATTATTTCTAAAACTATCAGAATTAAATTCGATTTATTCATTCCAATTTCAGCAATGAATGATTCAGGAAGGCGAGATAATATACCAACTGTAATCAATAAAGATATACCGTTTCCAATACCTTTTTCAGTAATTCGCTCTCCTAACCAAACAGCAAACATAGAACCAGCAACCAAAACTAAAATTGTTTGTGCCCACCAAAAACTAGATGCATCAACCGGCATTGCACCTTTGTTTTGAACATATAGGGTTAAATAACTTGGGGCTTGAAGCGCGCAAATAATAATTGTAAGGATTCTAGTATAATTGTTAATTTGTTTTCTTCCGGATTCACCTTCGTTTTGCATTTTTTGAACAGCAGGAATAGCCATACCCAACAACTGCATAATAATTGAAGCACTTATGTAAGGCATAATTCCTAAGGCCATAACAGATGCATTAGTGAAACCTCCTCCTGAAAAAAGGGAAAGTAAAGTCTCCAAAGCGTTTTGATCACCTCTTGCTTGAGCTGCCGAAAGTGCCGTATAATCAACACCAGGAATTATAATGAATGAACCTACCCTATAAACTAGAATTAGTCCTAAAGTTAGAAGAATTCTTTTCCTCAGCTCTTCAACTTTCCAGATATTTTTAAGATTTTCTACTAACTTTTTCATTTGATAAAAAGGGCTCTAATTAATTATATTTCCGTACAAGTTCCACCTTGCGCTTCAATTGCTGCTTTTGCTGTTGTAGAAAACTTGTGGGCTGTGATATTAACTTTTGCAGTTAATTCACCTTTACCTAGTATTTTAATTAAATCGTTTCTCGAAACAATTCCGTTTTCTTTTAACACATCGAAGTTAAATTCAGAAAGATTTTTATTTTCAAACAAGTATTGTATCGTAGTAAGATTAACACCTTTGTATTCAACACGATTAATGTTTTTAAAACCAAATTTAGGTACACGACGTTGCAACGGCATTTGACCACCTTCGAAACCGATTTTTGTTTTATAACCAGAACGAGATTTGGCTCCCTTATGTCCTCTAGTAGATGTTCCTCCATGACCAGAACCTTGTCCTCTGCCAATTCGTTTAACTTTCTTTACTGCTCCTTCTGCAGGTTTTAAATTATGTAAGTTCATTATCTATAAATTATTCAGATATTACTTTTATCAAATGATTCACTTTTCGAACCATACCCAGAATTTGAGGAGTAGCCTCTTTTTCAATTGTTTGGTTAAGTTTTCTAAATCCTAGCGCTTTAATTGTTGCTTTTTGATCAGCTGGACTTTTAATAGTACTCCTTACTTGTTTGATTTTTATCGTTTCCATAACTGATTATTATCCATTAAATACTTTGTCAACTGTAATACCTCTTTGACGTGCTACCGAAGAAGCATCTCTCATTTGTGCCAAAGCATCAATTGTAGCTTTCACTACATTGTGTGGATTTGACGATCCTTGAGACTTTGCCAATACGTTGTGAATTCCAACACTTTCTAAAACAGCACGCATGGCACCACCAGCAATTACTCCTGTACCATCTGACGCAGGCTTCAGTAAAACATTAGCCCCTCCATATTTACCTTTTTGAGTATGAGGAACAGTTCCCCGATAGATAGGAACTTTAATCAAGTTCTTTTTTGCGTCATCAATTCCTTTAGTAATCGCTTCTGTTACTTCTTTCGCTTTACCTAAACCGTGACCTACCACGCCATTTTCATCACCCACAACAACAATAGCTGAAAAACTAAAAGTTCTACCACCTTTTGTAACTTTAGTAACACGATTAACAGCAACCAATTTATCTTTTAACTCGATATCGGCTGATTTTACTTTATTTATATTTTGAGTTGTCATATTCGATTAAAATTTAAGACCACCTTCACGTGCTGAATTAGCTAGGGCTTTTACCCTTCCATGATACAAATAACCATTTCTATCAAAAACAACTGTTTCTATACCAACAATTTTTGCTTTTTCTGCTACTAATTTACCAACAACCGACGCTTGAGAAACTTTATTCACTTTTTCAGCATCTTTATTCTTATATGACGAGGCAGAAGCCAATGTTGTTCCTGTCAAATCATCGATTAGTTGAGCATAAATTTGTTTATTGCTTCTAAAGACAGTTAAACGAGGCAATTTTGCCGTTCCGAATACCTTTTTACGTATTCTTCGTTTAATTTTTATTCTTCTATTTACTTTATCTAGTGCCATACTATCTATTATTTTTTACCAGCAGATTTACCCGCTTTTCTTCTTAACTCCTCTCCCATATATTTAATCCCTTTTCCTTTGTAAGGCTCAGGTTTTCTTAACGATCTAATCTTAGCTGCTACCTGCCCTAATAATTGTTTATCAAAAGACTCCAAAGTAACAACTGGCGCTTTTCCTTTTTCAGTAACTGTAGTTATTTTAACATCACCAGGTACTTCAAGTATAATCGCATGAGAATATCCAAGAGACAACTCGAGTTGTTGGCCTACTGCATTGGCGCGATAACCAACTCCAATTACTTCCAAATCTTTTTTGAAACCTTCTGAAACTCCGACAATCATATTTTGAGTTAGTGCTCTATACAGACCGTGTTTAGATCGAAATTCTGGAATTTCAGATGTACGACTAAAAGTTATTACATCACCATCTATATCCACTTGTATAGCAGGATCAATTTCCTGAAATAACTCTCCTTTCGATCCTTTTACCGACATGCAGTTGTCATTGAATTTTACTTCAACACCTTTTGGAACAACTATTGGATTTTTACCTATTCTTGACATTTCTTTTAATATTAATAAACGTAGCAAAGAACCTCACCACCAACATTTAACTTACGTGCTTCTTTTTCTGTAATAACGCCTACTGATGTAGACATTATTGCAATTCCTAGTCCGTTTAATACACGAGGAAGATTATCTGTTCCTGTATATTTTCTAAGACCTGGTCTAGAAATACGATCAATTCGGGTAATGGCCGGCACTCTGGTTGTTGAGTTGTATTTCAAGGCAATTTTAATTAAACCTTGTTTACCATCCTCTTCAACTTTATAATTCGAGATAAAACCTTGATCGAACAAAATTTCAGTCATAGACTTTTTCAAGTTAGACGCCGGGATTTGAACTATTTTCAAACCAGCACTACTTGCATTACGAATTCGTGTTAAATAATCTGCAATTGGATCTGTGTTCATTTTTCTTTATTCTAAATTCTATTAATCATTCTAATTACCAGCTCGCCTTTTTAACTCCTGGTATTTTACCTGCTAAAGCCATTTCCCTAAAAGTAACTCTAGAAATTCCGAAATTTCTCATGTAACCTCTAGGTCTACCAGTCAACCCGCAACGATTGTGCAATCTTACTTTAGCCGAATTAGCTGGTAACTTTTGAAGGGACATCATGGCATCCCATTTTGCTACTTGAACTTCCTCAGAAGGATCTGTTGATTTCAATACCTTCGTCAACTCTTCTCTCTTTTTAGCATAACGTACAACTAGACGTTCTCTTTTACGCTCACGCGCTTTCATTGATTCTTTAGCCATTTCTTATTTCGTTTTAAAAGGAAAACCAAATGCATCCAATAACGCTTTCGCTTCTTCATCGCTATCAGTAGATGTAACAAATGTTATGTCCATTCCCAAAATTTTACTTACTTTATCGATATCGATTTCTGGAAAAATTATGTGTTCTGTTACACCCATATTATAATTCCCTCTACCATCAAAACCCTTCGGACTAATCCCTCTAAAATCTCGGGTACGTGGTAATGCCACAGATAGCAAACGATCTAAAAATTCGTACATTTTTTCACCTCTTAACGTAACCTTTGTACCAATAGGCATTCCTTTACGTAATTTGAAATTTGAAATGTCTTTTTTAGAAAATGTTGAAATTGCTTTCTGACCAGCAATACGAGATAAATCTGCAAGCGCATTATCGATCATTTTTTTGTCTGCAACTGCCTCACCAATTCCTTGGCTTAGTACAATTTTCTTCAACTTTGGAACACGCATTATCGTTTTATATCCAAATTTTTCTGTTAATTCCGAAATAATCTCAGAACTATATTTTTCTTTAAGTCTTGGTACGTAATTCATATTATTTTATCACCTCCCCTGATTTCTTAGAATATCTAACTATATCTCCCTTGTCATTTTCTTTTCTTCCTATTTTGGTAGCTTGGCCATTGACAACAACCATTAAATTTGAAATATGAAGACCAGCTTCTTTTTCAATTATTCCACCTTGAGGATCAGCAGCACTAGGCTTAGAGTGTTTTTTAACCATGTTAACACCACCTACAATCGCTCTTAATTTTGAACGATCTATCTTAAGGATTTTTCCTTCTTGACCTTTGGACTCACCGCTAAGAACCTTAACAGTATCTCCAACTTTTATGTGTAATTTAATTTGCATAACTTCTTTCTAAACTGAACTACAATACTTCAGGAGCTAATGATACAATTTTCATATAGTTGTTTTCACGCAATTCTCTCGCTACTGGTCCAAAAATACGTGTCCCTCTCATTTCACCCGCTTGATTTAATATAACGCATGCATTATCATCAAATCGAATATAGGATCCATCTGCTCTTCTTACTTCTTTT
Organism: Lishizhenia tianjinensis; assembly: GCA_945863425.1. GTDB lineage: Bacteria > Bacteroidota > Bacteroidia > Flavobacteriales_D > Crocinitomicaceae > UBA952. The sequence goes on along the minus strand of CAMBBW010000012.1, from coordinate 15,454 downwards.
GTAGTTCTAACTACAACTGCTTTAGCTACACTTCCTTTCTTCACAGCTCCTGACGGCATAGCACTTTTTACAGATACAACAATTTTATCACCTACTGAAGCATATCTTCTTCTTGTTCCACCAAGAACACGAATACATAAAACCTCTTTAGCTCCTGAATTATCTGCAACTGAAAGCCTTGACTCTACTTGTATCATTGTTCAATTATTATTTAGCTCGTTCCACAATTTCTACTAATCTCCAATTCTTAGATTTGCTTAAAGGACGCGTTTCCATAATTCGGACAGTATCTCCTTCATTACAGTCATTCGTCTCATCATGCGCTACGAACTTAGTTGTCTTCTTAACAAACTTTCCGTACTTAGGATGTTTCACCTTTCTTTCTACAGCAACTACGATAGATTTTTCCATTTTATCGCTTGTTACTATACCTACTCTTTCTTTTCTTAAATTTCGCTTTTCCATTTTAAGCTACTTAATTTTTAATTCTAACGATTATCGTTTTGCCAATTCTGTCATCATCCTAGCCACTATTCTCCTCATTCCTCTAATGCGCAATGGGTTTTCCATTGGTGTCATTTTATGATTAAATTTCATAGAAGCCAATTGTTCACCCGTAGATAAAACCCTGCTCTTTAAGTCTTCAGTAGACATTTTTACAATTTCCTCTTGTTTCATAATAACTTGTTTAAATAGGAATAACGAAATCATTTCTAACCACAAACTTACACTTCACTGGTAATTTCTGTGCAGCTAATCTTAGAGCTTCTTTTGCTATTTCATACGAAACACCATCAGCTTCAAACATTATTCTTCCAGGATTTACAACCGCAACCCAATGACTTGGTGCACCTTTTCCTTTACCCATACGTACCTCAGCAGGTTTTGACGTAACTGGCTTATCTGGAAAAATACGAATCCAAACCTTCCCTTCTCTTTTCATGTAACGCGTTACTGCGATACGTGAAGCTTCAATTTGTCTTGAAGTTATCCATCCTGATTCCATTGTTTTTAAGCCAAAGGTACCAAATGCAATAGTTGAACCTCTATGAGCCAGACCTTTAACTCGGCCTTTTTGCACTCTCCTAAACTTCGAACGTTTTGGTTGTAACATGATCTACTTATTAACTATTCTCTATTATTTTTTCTTTCTTCTTAATCCTGCACCTGCTGGTTTTTTTCCACCTCCAGAAGCTCCACCTTGTGAATTTGAGGATGATACACCAATGTTCGGCGACAAATCTCTCTTTCCATAAACCTCACCTTTACAAATCCAAACCTTAATACCTAAACGACCATAAGTTGTATGAGCCTCGGCAAGAGAATAATCAATATCAGCTCTAAATGTATGTAGTGGTATTCTACCCTCTTTATACATTTCTGAACGAGCCATTTCTGCTCCATTCAATCGACCTGAAATTTTTATTTTTATCCCTTCAGCTCCCATTCTCATTGTAGAAGCAATTGACATTTTTATTGCTCTTCGAAAAGAAATTCTAGCCTCAAGTTGTCTTGCAACTCCATCAGCCACTAAACGAGCATCCAATTCTGGACGTTTAACTTCAAAAATATTAATTTGAATTTCTTTATTCGTAATTTTCTTTAGCTCTTCTTTCAGTTTGTCCACTTCTTGACCACCTTTCCCGATAATAACACCTGGTCGAGCAGTGTTAATTGTAACAGTAATTAATTTAAGTGTTCTCTCAATAATTACTTTTGCAATACTAGCTTTAGCAAGACGAGCAAAAAGATACTTTCTAATTTGATCATCTTCGACAATTTTATCTTTATAGTCTTTACCACCATACCAATTAGATTCCCATCCGTGAATGTAGCCTAATCTATTTCCTATTGGATTTGTTTTTTGTCCCATTTCTCTTACTTAAATTGCACTATCAACAACGATTGTGACATGGTTTGACCTTTTTCTAATTCTATGAGCCCTCCCTTGCGGCGCGGGCTGAACTCTCTTAAGCATTGTACCGCCGTCAACTTGAATTGTCTTAACAACTAAATTTTCTTCTTCAATACTTTTGCCTTCATTCTTTTGTTCCCAATTAGCCAAAGCTGATCTTAATAATTTCTCAAGGCTGGTTGAAGCATCTTTAGCATTATGTTGAAGAATATTCAACGCTTTATTTACTTCTAAGCCTCTGATCAAATCAGCAACTAATCTCATTTTTCGCGGAGCAATTGGAGAATTATTCAAACGAGCAAAAGCTATTTGCTTGTTTAGTTCTTTAATCTGTTCTGCTTTTATACGTTTTCTAGCACCCATGAGTTCTAATTCTATCGTTTTTTATCTTTTTTATTTCCTGCATGACCCCTGAAGTTTCTTGTTGGAGAAAACTCCCCCAATTTGTGTCCAACCATATTTTCGGTTGCAAAAACAGGAATAAATTTATTTCCATTGTGCACTGCGAACGTAAGTCCAACAAATTCAGGTGTAATAGTTGAGGCTCTTGACCAAGTCTTAATAACACTCTTAATTTGATTAGCCTGAGCATCGTCTACTCTTTTCATCAATTTATAATGAACAAATGGCGGTTTTTTTAAGGAACGACTCATACTTTATTTATTATTTTCTTTTCTCTAAAATAAACTTACTTGATTGCTTTTTAGGAGCTCTCGTTTTATATCCTTTAGCAGGCACACCATTTCTTGAACGCGGGTGACCTCCAGAATTTCTTCCTTCACCACCTCCCATAGGGTGATCCACTGGATTCATAACAACCCCACGAACTCTCGGGCGTCTTCCTAACCATCTAGATCTACCTGCTTTACCAGAAACTTCAAGATTATGTTCAGCATTTGAAACAGATCCTATAGTGGCCAAGCAAGTAATTAAAATCATTCTTGACTCACCTGAAGGTAATTTAACAATTGCATACTTACCGTCACGAGCGCTCAATTGAGCATATGTTCCAGCCCCTCTTGCAATCGAACCGCCCTTTCCAGGTTGTAATTCAATATTATGAATAACAGATCCCAATGGAACTTCTTTCAATAATAATGTATTTCCAACATTTGGAGCAGAACCAGGACCAGAAATCACAGTATCATCCACTTTCAAACCGTTAGGAGCAATGATGTATCGTTTCTCTCCATCTGCATAGAATAATAAGGCAATGTTTGCAGTTCTATTTGGATCGTACTCTATCGTTTTAACTGTTGCAGGAATACCATGTTTGTCTCTTTTGAAATCAACAATACGATATCTTTGCTTGTGACCACCTCCAATATAACGCATAGTCATTTTACCAGTATTATTTCTACCACCAGATTTCTTTCTAGAAGCTAAAAGACTCTTCTCTGGTTTAGACGCTGTAATATCAGTCAATTCCATAACAACTTTATGACGTTGTCCAGGAGTTATTGGGTTAAATTTCTTTAAACTCATCTCTCAATTAATAATTGTTAAACAATTCAATAAATTGACCATCTGCAACAGTAACTACAGCTTTTTTCCACTGTTTACTCTTTTGCTCAACTATACCTTTATTCGTATACTTCACAGATGATACACCACCACCATAATTCATTGTGCGAACCGCTGTGACACGTACATTGTACAATTTCTCTATAGCACCTTTAATTTCTAATTTATTCGATTTATAATCCACTTCAAAAGTATAGCTGTTTCTCTTTTCAGTTAAAGAAGTCGCTTTTTCAGTGATAATCGGTTTTCTTATTATTGTCTTCATTTCTTACTATTAATTCAAAATAGTTTCTAACTTTTCAATTGAACTTACTGAAAGAACAACTTTTTTAGCATTTAATACATCAAAAGTGTTTACTGAATCAGCGGTTACGACTTTTACCTTACTAAGGTTACGAGCAGACAGGTATACTGGATCATTTTTTGAACCCAATATCAATAAGACTTTTTCGTTCTCTAATTTCAACGAAGAAACTAGTGAGATAAAATCCTTTGTTCTTGGTAATTCATAATTCAAATCTTCCAAAACCATCAAAGCATCATTTTGAACTTTGTAGGAAAAAGCAGACTTTCTAGCTAAACGCCTTACTTTCGTATTCAATTTGAACTCATAATTACGAGGTCTTGGTCCAAAGATACGACCTCCACCAACACGAGTACCCGATTTAACACTACCTGCTCTAGCTCCGCCGGTACCTTTTTGTTTTTTCAATTTTCTAGTTGAACCAGAAATCTCGTTTCTTTCCTTTGATTTGTGTGTTCCTTGACGACGATTTGCCAAATGCAAACGAACATCTAGATATATGGCATGATCATTCGGAGTAATTCCAAAAACATCATCTGATAATGTTACTTTATCTGAAGTAACTTCTCCTTTTAAATTGTATATTTTTGATTCCATTACTTCTTAATTGTTACTGTTGAACCTTTAGCACCAGGTATTGAACCTTTCACTATAATTATATTTCTTTCAGTTAAAACTTTCAAGATTTGTAAATTTGACTGATTCACACGTTTGTTACCCATTTGACCAGCCATTCGCATTCCTTTGAATACGCGAGCAGGATAGGAACAAGCACCAATCGAACCAGGAGCACGTAATCTATTGTGTTGACCATGAGTAGCTTGACCTACACCAGCGAAATGATGTCTACGAACAACCCCTTGGAAACCTTTTCCTTTAGAAGTACCGGTAACATCCACAAATTCACCCTCTTCAAAAACTGCCACATTCACTAAATCACCAAGGCCTAAATTATTAAATCCTTCAAACTCCACCAATTTCATTTTAGGTTCTGTGTTTGCTTTCTTAAAATGACCCATCAAAGCTTTCGTTGTATTTTTCTCCTTACGAGTTCCAAATCCCAACTGGATAGCTTCATATCCATCTCTTTCAGTTGTTTTAACTTGCGTTACTACGCAAGGACCAGCTTCTATAATTGTGCATGGTAACGCCTTACCCTCGGCACTGTAGATACTAGTCATACCAACTTTTTTTCCAATAATTCCTGGCATTTCTACGTTATTATTAATTAAACTTTTATCTCAACATCAACCCCACTTGGCAATTCAAGTTTCATCAAAGCATCAACTGTTTTGGATGAAGAACTATAAATATCCAATAATCTTTTGTACGAGCTCAATTCAAATTGCTCACGTGCCTTCTTGTTAACGTGCGGAGAACGCAACACGGTAAAAATCTTTTTATTGGTTGGTAATGGAATTGGTCCACTAACTACCGCACCAGTAGATTTAACTGTTTTAACAATTTTTTCCGCAGATTTATCAACAAGGTTGTGATCGTACGATTTTAATTTTATTCTTATTTTTTGGCTCATTGTCTTTTAAATTAAGCTATTACCTAACCTTTCACTTTTGATACTACATCCTCAGATACATTTTTAGGCGCTTCTGCATAATGTGAAAATTCCATTGAAGAATTAGCTCGACCTGATGTAATAGTTCTTAATTGCGTTACATAACCGAACATCTCGGATAACGGAACGTCAGCTTTAAGAACTTTAGCTCCAGCTCTATCATCCATTCCCTTCATCATTCCGCGTCTTCTATTTAAGTCGGCAACTACATCACCCATGTTTTCTTCAGGAGTAACAACCTCTAAATTCATAATTGGTTCCAACAATACAGGACGACAGTTTTTCAAAGCTGACCTATATGCCATTTTCGCACATAGTTCAAAAGATAATGAATCTGAATCGACTGCGTGGAATGAACCGTCTATTAATTCTACTTTCATTGAGTCAACAGGGAATCCTGCCAAAACACCATTTTTCATTGAGTCCCTGAAGCCTTTCTCAACAGAAGGTATAAACTCCCTAGGAATATTACCACCTTTAATACTGTTTACGAACTCAAGACCAACTTTTTCTATATTATCCTGAGGAGAAATTTTAACAACTATATCAGCAAATTTACCTCGACCACCTGATTGTTTTTTGAAAACCTCTCTATGATCAACACGTTCAGTGATGTTTTCACGATATGCAACTTGCGGAGCACCTTGATTAACTTCCACTCTAAATTCTCTTTTCAAACGATCAATAATTATTTCAAGGTGTAACTCACCCATTCCACTAATTATTGTTTGACCAGTTTCTTCGTCAGTGTTTACACGGAAAGTAGGATCTTCCTCAGAAAGCTTAGATAAACCGATTGACAAACGATCAGTATCTGCTTGAGTTTTCGGTTCAATTGCCAATCCAATAACAGGCTCCGGAAACACCATCGATTCTAAGATAATTGGTGCATTCTCCGCACACAATGTATCCCCAGTTTTAATATCCTTAAATCCAACTACAGCTCCAATATCACCAGCTCCCAATTCAGGAATTTGATTTTGTTTGTTGGCATGCATTTGAAAAATTCTCGAAATACGCTCTTTGTTATCTGACCTTGTATTTAAGACATATGAACCTGCAACTAACTTACCTGAATAAGCACGCACGAAACAAAGTCTTCCAACAAAAGGATCGGTCGCAATTTTAAATGCCAAACCGGAAAAAGGCTCATCATAAGAAGGTTTTCTAGTAACTTCCTCGTCTGTTTTGGGATTGATACCTACAATTCCTTCAATATCCATTGGAGAAGGTAAAATTTCCATTACCATATCAAGCATTGCTTGAACCCCTTTGTTTTTGAAAGAAGAACCACACATCATTGGAACAACCTTACCTGAAATAGTAGCTGCCCTTAGAGCTGTTAATATTTCTCTTTCAGTTAACGAATTTTCATCCTCGAAAAACTTCTCCATCAGAGTCTCATCAAATTCTGCAACCGCCTCAAGCAATTCGCTTCTCAAACGACGAGCATCATCAATGATATCAGATGGAATTTCAACCTCCTGAAAAGTCATTCCGAAATCATCCTCATTCCACACGATTCCTTTGAAGTTAATCAAATCAACAACTCCTTTAAAGTTATCCTCTTCTCCAATATTTATCTGTAACGGCAAAGCATGACTCCCAAGCATCTCTTTCACTTGCTTACAAACCATTAAAAAGTCTGCGCCCTGACGATCCATTTTATTAACAAAACCAATTCTCGGAACATTGTAATTATTAGCTAAACGCCAATTTGTTTCAGATTGAGGTTCAACGCCATCAACAGCAGAGAACAAAAACACTAATCCGTCAAGAACACGTAAAGATCGATTTACTTCAACAGTAAAATCAACGTGTCCTGGAGTATCAATGATGTTCATGTGATAGACCTGACCTCGGTAATTCCAATCAAGAGTAGTTGCTGCGGAAGTAATTGTAATTCCTCTTTCTTGCTCTTGCTCCATCCAATCCATAGTTGCTGCACCATCATGTACTTCACCTATTTTGTGACTAACACCACTGTAAAACAATATTCGTTCGGTTGTAGTTGTTTTACCTGCATCGATGTGAGCAGCGATACCAATATTTCTCGTGTATTTAAGATCTCTTGCCATTTCTAATTAAAATCTAAAATGTGAAAATGCTTTATTAGCTTCAGCCATTCTTATTGTATCTTCTTTTTTCTTGAACGCAGCCCCTTCTTCTTTAGAAGCAGCGATAATTTCAGATGCTAACTTTTGGGCCATTGTTTTTTCATTTCTCTTACGTGAGTACCCGATCAACCATTTCATTGCTAATGAAGCTTTTCTCTCCTCTCGCACAGGTGTCGGGATTTGAAAAGTAGCTCCCCCAACTCTGCGACTTCTTACTTCAACAGATGGAGTTACATTTTCAACAGCTTTACGCCACACGTCCAAACCTTCTTGTTCTTCGATTTTTTTATCTACAATTTCTATTGCATCGTAGAAAATCCTAAAAGCAAGGCTTTTCTTTCCGTCTAACATTAAATTGTTTACAAACTTTGTAACAACCACATCGTTAAACTTTGGATCTGGTAGTATCGTAATTTTTTTGGCTTTTCTTCTTCTCATCTTGCGAAAAATACTTTATTATTATTTTTGTTTAGGTCTTTTAGTCCCGTACTTCGATCTTCTCTGTGTTCTTCCTTGAACACCCGCCGTATCTTCAGCACCACGAACAATATGATATCTAACACCTGGTAAATCTTTAACTCTTCCTCCTCTCACTAGAACCAATGAGTGCTCTTGAAGATTATGGCCTTCTCCTCCGATATATGCATTCACCTCTTTGCCATTCGTTAAACGCACCCTTGCTACTTTACGCATTGCAGAGTTTGGTTTTTTTGGAGTAGTCGTGTAAACACGCACACAAACTCCTTTGCGCTGTGGACAAGAATCTAATGCAGCAGACTTACTCTTTTTAACTACTGATGTCCTTCCTTTCCTAACTAACTGTTGAATTGTAGGCATAAAAACTTTTTATCTTATTATAATTTTACTTTTCACACTTTTGGGGGTGCAAAGATACTGTATTTATTCTTATTTACAAGTGCTTGTTAAAAAAATATTGCTTTTTTTTTGAATTATGGGGCATTTTTATTGAAAAACAAGTAGTTATCTGATCAAATTAATCTTTTTTCCTTTTACGAAAAGATAAAAAGTGAAATAAATTATCAATTCGAAATGAAAAATAAAATAAACCGTAAATTTGCCTAAAAAACACTATCTAAACATGATACTTCCCATCGTTGCCTATGGCGATCCTGTATTGAAAAAAATAGCTGCTGAAATGGATCCGTCTTACCCTGATCTACACCAACTAGTCGAGAACATGTTCGAAACTATGTATAAGGCAAAAGGAGTAGGATTAGCGGCCCCACAAATCGGTAAAAGCATTAGATTATTTATTGTTGATGGTAGCCCATTTGCAGAGGATGAAGAAGAGGAATTAGATCCAAGAGCTGAGGGAATTTTAAACTTTAAAAAAACATTCATTAACCCAGTTATTACAAGTGAAACAGGCGATGAATGGGCATTTAATGAAGGTTGTTTGTCTATTCCAAAAATAAGAGAAGATGTCTACCGACAAGAGACGATTCAAATAAGTTATTACGATGAAAATTGGGAGTTTCATGAGGATACTTTTAGCGGTTATGCTGCAAGAATAATTCAACACGAATACGACCACATAGAAGGCATCCTTTTTACAGATCATTTATCTGTGTTAAAAAGAAAATTACTACAAAAAAGATTGACCAACATATCGAAAGGAATTGTTGAAATTGAGTACAAAATGAAATTCCCTGTAAAAAAATGAAAAAAATAGCAATCTTAATATTTGTCCTTACTATCGTAGGCTGTTCAAATGATCAACCAATTACTAAACCGACTAAAAAAAGTAAAAGCGGCAATCTTAATGTTGATTTATGGGACGATGTAAAAGAAGCTGAGGATTCATTATATAATAAGAAGAATACGAATAAAGCAAAAAATATTCACTACATGACCTATTTCTCTAAGCTAACTGAGTTTTATAAGAAATTCCCCGCGGATCCTAAAGCCGATTCTTGCTTGTTTGCTATTTGTTCTACCGAAACAGGATTTCCAATTGGACATGCAAAACACATTGCCATTCAAGAACAATACGGAGACACGTTGATTTTAAAGTATCCAAAATCTAAGTTTAGAAAAATGACGATTCAAAATTTGATTTATATGTATGATCAATCTACAAAAAGCAGAAGCACAGCTAAACTGAATTATTACTATAAATTACTATTGGCAGAATCTCTTACAACAGCTGATGAGAAAAAAGAAATTGAGGCTCGATTGAAAACAATTGATGAACCCATTAATTTTAAGAAAAAATAATTTTGTTAATGTTGTGTTAAAATAGCTTCATTGAATGGAAGATTACATTATTTTTGATTCTATAATTTAAAATAAAAACTATGAAAAACTTATTTTTATCATTTGGACTTGTTTTGGCGGGTAGTTTCATTGCTGGAAATGCTGTTGCTCAAGTAGAAGTTTCTAAAGGTGCAAAAATCAAATTTAGCAAAGAGGTACATGATTACGGTACTGTTAAATACGGTGGTGATGGAGCTTGTACATTTGAATTCACAAACGAAGGAAATGAAGCTTTAGTTATATCAAACGCTAAAGGTTCTTGTGGATGTACAGTGCCAGAATGGCCGAAAGAACCAATTGCTCCAGGAGCTTCTGCTTCAATCAAAGTAAAATACGACACCAACCGTCCAGGTGCAATTAATAAATCAGTTACAATTACCTCAAATGCGGTGAATGTAGAAGGTGGAATTGTAACAGTTAGAATTAAAGGTGAAGTGATGCCTGCTCCAGACAGCGGCGTTCCTTCTAATAATTCTGGCGCTCCAACAAACAATTAAAAAATTGAAAATTGTTTTAATAGCAATATTAATTCTTATTACCGCCCCTGTATTTTTACAACGGGCGGTTTTTTATGCACCTATAAAAACAGTAAGGTTTCCAAAAACGATTGAAGGAGAAAAATTGAACTATCGTTTTACCATTAAAAATAATGGCGATGCTCCTTTAACCATCTATGGATTTGAAGCGGAATGTACTTGCACGGATGTTCATCTTCCCAATTTACCCATACAACCCAATGAAACTGCATTTATTGAAGTTTCATTTGACACCCGGGGAAAATATTTTTATCAAGATCGTGTGATCTATTTTGCGACGAATACTAAAAGAAAACGAGAGAAATTACGCTTCAAGGTTTTTGTTATTCCAAAAGATTAAAAATATTCTTCTTTTTTTTGTTTCTAACTAGAAATTTCGTAATATTGCACCCCCTTAGTTGAGGGTTATTTAATCAAAAAAGGTCATGGATTTAATTAAAGAGATTGAAAACGAATTAGTTGAAGCAAACAACTTACCAAAATTTGGCGCTGGAGATACTGTGATTGTATCTTATAAAATTAAAGAAGGAAACAAAGAACGTGTTCAGCAATTTCAAGGAGTTGTTATTCAACGTAGAGGGTCTGGATCAACAGAGACTTTTACCATTCGTAAAATGTCAGGAAATATTGGAGTTGAAAGAATTATTCCCGTAACATCTCCTTTTATTGATAAAATTACTGTTGTGAAAAGAGGTTACGTTCGTAGAGCGCGTATATTCTACTTCAGAGAAAGAACTGGTAAATCTGCAAGAATCAGAGAGAAAAAGAACTTTAAAGTTACTGCTAAATAATATTCAGTTTATTTTATATTGATTTAAGCCTTCATTTTATGGAGGCTTTTTTATTGCTTGTTAATTTTAATTGATTTACCTATAGTTGGCACATAAACAATATAAATTCCGTTTGGTAATGAACTTATATCTATCACATTACTTATTGTATTCAATGTGAATTCTGAAAGCTTACTACCCAAAGTGGAATAAATTTCTATTTGAAAATTTGGTTCAAGATTCAACAACTCAACCACAAATTTTCCGTTTGTAGGATTTGGATAAATCTGTACTTTAGGTTCATTATAATTTGCTTCCTCTAAACCAATTGAACTGGAACTATCGTGTTCCAAATGAAATAGTCCACCCAAATCTTGTCCAATAAATAAATCCAATTTATTATCGTTGTCAATATCACCAATAGCACAAGCACTATAGGCACCAACATTTTTCATTTGACCCAAGAAATCTGGCGAAACTAACTCAAACGTAGAATCTGTAGCGAGATGATCATCTATTCCTTTGTAAAAATAACTTGCACCAGATAATGAGCCCACCAATAAATAATTGGTATCCAAGTAGCTAAAAAAGTGTGGCGTAGCAAATCCATCAGGCGAAACCGTCGTTGATACATCAACTCCCCCCAAAATTGGATTCTTAAGCTCAAATATCGGGTCGATAGTAGTTCCGCTATTCTCATAATAGACAATTTCACCTGTTTTCTTCCCAATGATTAAATCTAATTTGCCATCAGAATTTAAATCAAACAACTGAGGTGCTGCATACTGACCAATATTAATGATTTGACCTAAATTATCTGTTACATTTTGAACAGGTTGAGCAAAAGTTAAGAAAGACCCGGCTGAGGTGTTTTTATAATACGAAACTGAACCATTTTCTAATCCTATGATCATGTCTTTTTTTCCATCATTATCGAGATCTCCAAAGGTTGGTACCATTCTCAATCCTATATTTGACTGGGATAAATTAAGGAAATCCGAATCTATGAAATTAAAAATTGGATTATTTATTGTACCTGTATTCTTGTAATAGGCAATTCTACTTTCTTTGGATAAACTTGGTTTATAAGCAAAAAAATTGGCCACAAACAAATCCTCCAAGCCGTCATTATCAATATCAACTAGCACCGGTATGGAACCTGTTCCGTGCTCAATCATATCTTGTTGCAAAAAAGATTTTGTTTCGTATATAAAATTTGGATTCGTATTCGTAGAGGAATTCTTGTACTTTAATAGACTTGTTTCATTCTCCGAGACATTTTTAGCGTTGGGTGCCACCAATAAATCTTTGTTACCATCAAAATCTACATCAACCCAATATGCCGCGGGAAAAAGTTGCATGGAAATGGGAGTAGAATTCGCAGGAAAATTTGGATCTGCTGAAACCATTAATGAGTTTGAATTAACAGAAGTTCCTCCATTTAACAATAAATTTAGGGAAGGATAAGCCACGTCTCCTAAAATCAAATCTTTGACTCCTGACCCATCGTAATCCAGTGCTAAAACGGTTGAACCTGAATGTGCCTTTTCCTGATTCATTGGTTTCAATTCAGCATTGGGAACATTGCCAGCTTGACAAGGAGATGTTTGATCATTTAAAAAAACAGTATTCGAATTAACGTCTTCACGAAATCCGCCCCAGCATTCATTTTTCAGCTGATACACCAATGAATCTGAATGTCCATACAATTCTTGACTTAGGTTTTTGTGATATTGCAAATATTCCCCGCTTATGTGATAGGTTAAAATATCTATATCACTATCATTATCTACATCTATAATTGCCGGGATATCAGCAGAGCTTACGTATAAATTCAATTGAGCTCCCCAATTATCAGAATAAAGTAGATTTTTAGCCAATTCCCAGGTTAAACCAGTTGAACTATTTCCCGTGTTTTTGTATACCTTAACCCCTCCAATTCCGTATGTAAACAAATCATTCTTACCATCTCCGTTGTAATCAATACAATGAACACGATATCTGATATCAGACGGAAATAACAAATAACCTTGCGGATTAAACTTGTAAAAACGGATGCCATTTTCTTGAGCGTTTTCAAATAAACGAATTTGATCATTACTACGGTCAAATACCAGCAAATCCATATCACCATCAAAATCAACGTCAATATCTGAAACTTGCGAATAATTTAATCCCCCTGCCCATGGTAAACTAAGCTCTTGCCCATTTTTCATAACGGGCAAACTATCCGTGAAATTAAACTGGAATTGAGAAAAACCGAATGAGGAAAAAAAAGAAATTAAAATAAGAGTGAAATAGCGCATATTTAAAATTGTAGGTTTAAATTTACAATAAAAAAGAATATGAAAACAACACTAAGTTTAACCATATTTATTATGTCCTGCTTTTGCTTTTCACAGGATAGCGTATCGGTATTGTTTATTGGTAACAGCTATATTTATACGAATGATTTGCCAAATACCTTTAAAAACTTAGCTTTATCTTTAGGTGATATAACAACCGTTGATTCCAAAACAAACGGCGGATTTACGTTTCAAAATCATGTTAACGACCCGCTAACCTATCAAAAAATACATGCTCAACCATGGGATTACGTGATTTTACAAGGCCAAAGTCAAGAAGCTAGTTTCCCATACGGTCAAGTAAACACGGCCACCCTACCCTATGCTGTTCAATTAGCAGATTCCGCTTATGCCAATACAGCTTGTACCCAGGTTCAGTATTTCATGACTTGGGGTAGGCAAATTGGAGATCCTCAATGGGATTCTATCAATACATTCAATAAAATGAACAAGCGATTGAGAGACGCATATCTGCGCATTGCAGATTCCTCACATTCCAGCGTAGCCGCTGCTGGTCCTGCTTGGAAATATACTATTGACAACTATCCCACAATCAATTTATTCTCGGCTGATGGCTCCCATCCAAGTGTAGCTGGCACCTATTTAAATGCTTGTGTATTTTATAGTTCAATTCTTAAAAAAAGTCCTGTGGGGGCAAGCTATTTGGCTGGATTAGATCAACTGACTGCCACAACGTTACAAAATATTGCTGCTTTAACCATTTTGGACAGTGTTTCAACCTGGCGATTAAAGCACCATGATTCCTTGGCTCAAGTTAACTTCACTTATGTAACAGGATCTAGTTCGGTAGAAATACAATTTCAAGGGACAGGAGACTACGTAAACACGTACAGTTGGAGTTTTGGAGATGATTTTTATTCCAATGAGCAAAGCCCTACGCATACTTTTGGGTACAATGGTGTTTTTCCGGTTGAGTTAATTGGTAGTGGAGCGTGCGGTTCGGATACAGTGGTTCAGTTGATCACAATAAATACAGTTCAAGTTCAAGAATTTGATGAAAACAATTTTACCGTCAAACAAACAGGAGAAAATCTGATTGAAATTAATTTCAGTAATGATAAATTGTCAACCGATATGATTGAAATATACTCGGTTTCAGGGGGAAAAATCCCATTCAAAACATTAAATTCTTCTGACACCAAACTTGAACTTTTTCTTACTGCTAAAGGAGGATTGTTTATAGTGATAAATGCATCATTCAATCCAATTGTTAAACGTTTTTTCCTTAATTAATTCATGCGTTTTTTCTTACCTGTTATTTTTCTTTTCAACCTGACATTTGGTAATTGCCAATCTCATAAACTAGATTCATCTCTTCAAATTCATGGTGGAATCGATTATTATTTTGGAATGCAGCTCAACGATGTAGAAAGCAAGCAAATTCCGCTTTATGTTTCAAACAACGTCCTTGGTGAACCAACCATAAATTTAGCGCTTGTTGAAATAAGCTACAAACCAACTAATCGAATTCGTTTTCAGTTTAGTCCAGGATTCGGAAGCTACATGAATTCGAATTATGCAGGAGAAAAAAAATGGTCACGATGGATTTACGAAGGGTATGTTGGTTTTAAACCAAATAAGAAGAAGGATGAATGGTTAGATGTTGGTGTTTTTTCCTCTCCATATACCTATGAATTTGCCAAAGGATGGGAGCAAACCTTCATGACACGAGCATTAGCACCGGAATATGTGCCTTATTACTTACTAGGCGCACGGTATAAAAAGAAACTTTCTACCCACTTTAATTTGACTTTTTTCTTACTAAATGGTTGGCAACACATCGGTTTTCAAAAGAAAATACCTTCATTAGGGACACAATTGGAATATACTAAAAACAAACATTACGTCAGCTGGACGACGTATCATGGTAATGAAAAAAGTAACCAAAATCCGTTGTTTGGATATCGTTTTTTTACTGAGATGAGTTGGATATTCACCTCCAAAAAATTCAAACTCCTCAGCTGTGGATATGTAGGAATGCAACAAAAAGAAACAAAATTCTTGCCCTGGGGTCAGTTCAATTTTTCTGGAGAATTTAAAATCCATGATAACTTATTCTTGAATAGTCGCTT
>CAMBBW010000011.1 GCA_945863425.1 Lishizhenia tianjinensis | reverse complement strand
CAATTTCGAAAGGGAATTATCAAAAACCTTAACTGATGCTCCTAATCCGAGTGCGGAGCGCGTTGCAAATTCACCCACAGTTCCTGCACCAATTACTACTACCTCTGTAGGCTGCACACCGGCTATTCCCCCAAGCATCATTCCTTTTCCGGACGAATAAGAAGAAAGTAATTCACCTGCAATTAAAATAGAGGTTGTTCCCGCAATTTCGCCCAAGGTACGAACAACGGAGAAAACGCCTTCCTCATCTTTAATATAATCCCAAGCAACAGCAGTGATTTTCTTTGCGATTAATTTTTTAAGAATTTCTTTCGGTTGGGTAGCGATTTGTAGTGCTGAAATAAATGTTTGATTACCAACCATTAAATCTGCTTCTTCTTCGGAAGGAGGTGTTACTTTAAATATAATATCACACGCATAAATTTCTTTACGATCAGAACAAATTTCAGCACCCGCCTCACTATAATCGTTATCCGAAAAGTTTGCGCCAATACCACAACCCGCTTCAACACGCACACGATGGCCATTTGCCACTAATAAATGAACCGCCTCTGGCACCAAGCCCACTCTTCTTTCTTGAAATGAGATTTCTTTTGGGATACCGATGAACAGACTTCCCTTTCTCTTTTGAATTTCAAGGGTTTCCTCTTGTGGAAGCAGGCTACCTTGCTGCATCAAACCTTTTAAGACTTCAGGATCTGTTATCATGTTTCAATTCAATTAAGCGGTGGTTGTTATCATCAACACGAATATACACCCAATAAATGTTATCTGGAAGGAATTTTAAACTTTTTTCAGGCCATTCAATGAATAACAGCGCGTTATCAGTTAGATAATCTTCAAATCCAATATCAAACAATTCTTTTTCGTCCTTAAGTCTATATAAATCAAAATGATAAATGGGTGTATTTTGCTTCGAGAGGTATTCGTTAACCAAAGAATAAGTTGGAGAACCTTGAAATTCTTCGAAAGTAATAATCGATAAAAGGGATCGAATTAAAGTTGTTTTACCAGAACCCATTTCAGCATCGAAAAGAACAATTCCCTTTTTAGGTATAAATTTACTGATTTCGGCAGCTACATCAGGAATGCTTGATTCATTTTCAACTTTCCAATTCATTTTTACGTTTTTCTTTTTTTCTTTTTTGCTGCTGGAAAAAGAATATTGTTTAAAATCAAACGATAACCCGGAGAATTTGAATGTAAATTTAAATCTGTATGAGGATCTCCCACGCGGTGCTCGTAATCCTCTGGATCATGTCCTGCATAAAAAGTCCATGTTCCTTGACCAAATTCACCATGAATGTACTTCGCAGTGCCAAGCGCCTTATTTTCACCTAAAATCAATACATTATTTTTAATATAATCTTTTTTGAAATCAGTTGTTTGCCCCATAAATCCTTTGACTTCATCCGTATGGCATTGCGTTAGCATAGTTGGAACAACATCCCATTTTGCAGAAAAATCAAAAAGAGTAAAAACATCTGTTTCTTCAGTTACAACTCCCATTCTGTGCAAATCCGTTCCATCAATTGTTGAATATTCATAAACCATGGGATCTCTCTCTAAAATAAAATCTTTAAAGGCGAAAGTTTGTGTAAAATCTAATTTATTTTGTGAATTTTGATCTGCCGGATCACCGTCGTACATGGGCTCGCAAATATCCGTATTTTCCGCAGCTAGAGCAATATCAAAGCTATCTGTTCCACTACACATCGTAAATAAATAACCACCACCAAGCACAAAATTCTTTAGGTTTATTGCAACAGCTAATTTCATTTTTGAAACTTTATCAAAACCTAACATTTTGGCGTCACGCTCAGCCATTGCTTGTTGTTCTCTATACCAAGGAGCATTTCTAAAACTAGCATAGAATTTTCCATATTGCCCCGTAAAATCTTCATGGTGTAAATGAAGCCAATCGTATTTAGGTAAAACTCCCATTACAATGGCAGAATCATAAATCTGATCGTAGGGTATCTCCGCATATTTTAAAACCATCGTCACGGCATCATCCCAAGGCTGAGTACCTGGAGGAGAATACACAGCTATTTTAGGTGCTTTTTCTAATTGAACCAACTCCATATTTACCTCTGGGTCAGCTATTTGATTTTTAATTTGATTTACCTGACCATCTGTCAATACTTGGTATTTAATTCCACGAATGATTAGTTCTTCCTCCAAATTTACCAAATGAGGAAACAAAAATGAACCTCCTTTATAATTGAGTAACCATTCAATGACAACTCCTTTTTCCAAGGCCCAAAATGAAAGTCCATAAGCCTTTAAATGATTAGACTGACTGTCATCCATAGGAACCAACAATTGAGTCGACCAAGAAAATTTGGTCAAAAAAAGTAAAAGTAACAGACTGAAATATTTTTTCATAGTTGGCAGTTAAAAAGGAGCAACTTCTCCACCTTCCAAGTCTATATCTTGGGAAGAATCTTGCACTTTATCAAAATTACTAGGAACCGTGATGGTATAGGATTCATTTTTAGCATTTTTGAATGTATCATTCATACTATTCCCTTCAAATGATTCAATATTTTCAAAACGAGCATACTCCTGTACAAAACGTAAACGAACCCGATCTGTCGCACCATTTCTATGTTTCGCAATAATGATTTCTCCAATTCCATTATTTGGATTTCCATCCTCATCTTCTAGGAAACCGTAATAATCAGGACGGTAAATAAAACCGACGATATCAGCATCTTGCTCAATAGCTCCTGATTCACGAAGATCAGACAATATAGGACGTTTATCGCCACCTCTTTGCTCAACTGAACGACTTAATTGAGACAGGGCAATAATAGGAATGTTTAATTCTTTAGCAATTTCTTTAATCGATCTAGAAATAGTAGATATTTCTTGCTCTCTATTTCCACCACCTTTTCCATCTTTAGCAGACATTAACTGCAAGTAATCGATAATTACCAATTCAATATTATGTTGCATTTTCAAGCGTCTGCACTTAGCACGTAAATCAAAAACACTCAATCCAGCCGTATCGTCAATGAAAATAGGAGCCGTAGCTAATTTCGTTATGCGCGAATGAAGTTGTTGAAATTCATCTTCTCGAAGATTTCCTTTTCGTAATTTTTCAGCATTAATACGTGACTCACTAGAAATTAATCGTTTAACCAATTGAACCGATGACATTTCTAAGGAAAAAAGTGCAACCGCTTTTCCATAATCAACAGCCGTATTGCGGGCCATAGATAAAACAAAAGCTGTTTTACCCATTGCAGGTCTTGCAGCAATAACAATCATATCAGAACGTTGCCAACCAGACGTGAGTTTATCCAAATCAAAGAATCCCGTTGGTACACCAGAAATACCATCTGTGTTTTGAGAGGCTTTTTCAATTTCTTCAATTGCCTCAAGAACAACACTTTGTAGACTTTGGACTTGCTTGCCCATATTATTTTCGGCAATTTGGAACAATTCTCCTTCTGCACTACCCATCACATCAAATACATCTTTAGTCTCGTCATAAGAATCTCGAATGATATCGCTACTCATTCGAATCAATTCTCTTTTTATGTGCTTTTCCGAAATTACACGAGCGTGGAATTCTATATGCGCTGCAGAGGCAACTCGATTGGTCAATTGAGACAAATATGCTGCTCCACCGGATGCTTCTAATTCGCCCCGTTTTTTCAAAAGTGTAGAAACAGTAATTAAATCGATCGGATTTGTACTTGCAAATAATTCGCGAATTGCTGCATATATATATTGATGTTTCGGATCATAAAAACTAGCTGGTTTTAGAATATCAATGGTTTTGGAAACTGCATTTTTCTCCAACATCATGGCTCCAAGTACAATTTGCTCAATATCAACGGCTTGTGGTGGAATTTTTCCAATATCACTTAACAAGACATTAGAAGCTTGTTTAATTCGATTACCTGCTTTTCTACCATTTTCTGTATTCATATCCATACAACAAATATAACTAATTCTCACCGCTCCAACGAAGTGTTTATTTGAATCTTTCCGAAAAGATATTCATGATTGCTATTAACAATTGTTAAAAAGCTCGTAAACTTGTATACCATATGAAAAGAGAAATTATTTTAACTAAAGATGGAAGCCCAACAATCTATTTACCAGATTTGAATGAACATTACCATTCTACACATGGAGCAATTCAAGAAGCAAAACATGTATTTATTTTGAATGGACTAAATGAATTTATCAATCAAGAGAAAATCACTATTATAGAAATTGGATTTGGTAGTGGTTTGAATGCGCTGCTTACTGCGATTTCCTGTATCGAAAGTAAAAAAGGAACTATTCATTACACCGGTATAGAAGCCTTTCCGCTGACTGAACATGAACAAAGTAAAATGAATTACGCCGAACTATTATCCTTTCCACCAAGCATTGAAATTCAAAAAAAAATCAAACAATCTCCTTGGAATGAAGACCACGAAATTCATTCAAGATTTGAATTAATAAAAATAAAAAGTAAAATCGAAGAGATTGATCTCCCTTCTGATCATTTCGACATTGTCTTTTATGATGCATTCGGTCCAAGTGCTCAAGCAAGCATGTGGACCATCGAACTATTTGCCAAACTTTTCAATTCACTCAAAGAAAATGGCTTGTTTGTAACTTATTGCGCCAAAGGACAAGTAAAACGAGATTTAAAAGCAGTTGGTTTCTCTATTGAATCACGACCTGGTCCACCAGGAAAACGAGAAATGACGCTTGCATGGAAAAGATTTTGATAAATTAACATTAAAGTAATATCACATTTGTAAAAAGAAAGTAAATTTGCACCGAGTTACTTTTCATAGTGGTAATTCGAGTTTATAGTTTTAGCATAGTTTAGCAAAAAGAGGAACAAGTACAATCTTGTTCCTCTTTTTGCTTGTTATATATTTTCGTTAACTAAATGTATATTTGCAAATGAAAAATACACTTCTTTTTTATTTTTTTCTTGCCACATCTATTTTATATGGTCAAGACACATTGAATATTTGTTCTTTTAACATACAATTTTTAGGGAATTTTAAAAATAAAGACAACGCCACAATTAGTAAAATAATGAAGCCTTATGATATGGTTATCATTCAAGAATTAGTTGCTCCACCTGTTGCAGGATTTTTTGGGGATCATACACCATATAAAATTGATGAAGAAAGTAAAGCTTTTTTGACCGAAATGAAAAAAGCAGGTTTCTCGTTTTGGCTTTCCGCAGAAGATACGGGCCCTACCAAAAATCACGTGAATTCAACGGCAAGTGAATGGTGGATTGTTTTTTACAAACGAAATAAAATTCATTGTGATTCCTCGCGCTTTTTTGGTTTTGTGAGTGAACCGTTGGTAGCTAACCCCAATCAAGATAGAGTATCTTATGTTTTTCCATTTAAAACAGTTAAAGGAAATTCAACTTTTTCCGTTATTCCTGTTCATTTAAATCCGGGCGACGCGAAAGAAGATTATGCGCGAAGGCAAGTTGAGTTCAGTTATTTATTTAATTGGACTAAAAAACAACCAGAGAAAAATAAAGATTTCTTTGTACTGGGAGATTGCAATATTTACGAATCTAGTGAATTCTTACATTTCAAAAGTTTAGATTTTTTTAGTTTAAACGAGAAATGTAAATTCACCAATACTAAAATTTATGAATCAAAGGAAAAGGGAAAACCGTACGATCATATTTTTTATAATTCTCATTCAAAAGAAGATTTAATATTGAATTCATTCAGTGCTATTGACTTACGAAAAGCAGCAAAAACATTTAATCCAACGAATGTTATTGAACCCTATGATCACGATGATTTCAGAACAAAATATTCCGATCATTTACCAGTTGTTTTTCAACTAATAACAGGAAAAGATACAGATTAATTTTTATTCTAGTATTTTTTGAATATTCGGACGGAAATACAATTCTGATTTCAAAACCTTGCCATCTTCCCGATAAATTGGTTTACCGTCTGCATCTAATTTACTCATATTAGAACGTTGAATTTCTATAAAAACTTCTTCGATTTTATGTTGTAAGCCGTGACGTAATATTGTTCCGCACAAAATATACAATTGATCCCCCAAAGCATCGGCAATTTCAACTAAATCATTACTTTTTGCTGCTTCCAAATACTCTTCGTTTTCCTCTTTCATTAAATTGAAGCGTAATTCTACTTCTGATGATGTTAAATCACTTGTTGGTTCATAATGATTCTTAATGCCAAAAGAATTATGGAAGAGTTCAACATGTTCAATTATTTCTTTAAATTCCATATCGCTTGTAACTATTTAAATTGCTATTTCCCATTCGATAACCAATCAATTCCTTTTTTCAACTGATTAATTGTGAATTCCTCCGGACTGTGTTTTTCAGGTTTAAAATCATATTCCCAATTGGCCACTGGAGGCATACTTAGTAAAATTGATTCGGTTCTACCGCCAGATACGAGTCCGAATTTTGTTCCTCGATCATGAACCAAGTTGAATTCAACATATCGACCTCTTCGTAGCATTTGCCATTTTTTTTGATCTTCTGTAACACTCTCATCTTTGCCCAATTCCATCTGCGTTTGATAAATGAATGGAAACGCTTTCCCTAAAGTTAAACAAAAATTAAAAATTTGTTCTTTGCTAAGTGACGTATTTGCATGTGATTGATGATCAAAAAATATTCCTCCAACTCCACGCGTTTCATTCCTATGACCAATGAAGAAATAATCATCTGCCCACTTTTTAAAGGTTGGATAAAACGATTCATCCACGGAATCACAAATTTCCTTGAGTTTTTCATGAAACAATGCAGCACGTTTTAACGATATATAATGAGGCGTTAAGTCAATTCCACCGCCAAACCAATAGGTTCCATTATCCAGTTCAAAATAACGAACATTCATGTGAATAATTGGAATATGAGGCGAATTTGGATGTAATACGATTGAAACTCCTGTGGCAAAAAAACTATTTCCAGTTGTTCCCAACTGTTTTTTCATGTCATCGGTAACCGCTCCATGTACCGCTGAAAAGGCAACGCCACCTTTTTCAATCAATCTTCCGTTTACAAGTGTATTTGTTCGACCACCTCCCCCTTCTTCCCTACTCCAATCATCCATTTGAAACTTTCCTTGACCATCAAAAATTTCTAATTGTGAGCAAATAAATTCTTGAAGTTTCTTGAATTCTGATTGAATTAACTCTCGCATGTCTTAGTTATCAATATAACATTTTACATTCTCAAAACCTCCAGTTTCAAAATTAGGTTTCAAATCAAAATCCATTATCACTCCATTTGCTTCTTTTCTAAGCAATATATAGGATGTAAAATATTTTGCTACATCATAACCATAAATCACCATACCAGTAATATCAGCATTGTAATAATCTCTGTATTTTCGATGTAATGATTTCACCCCTGCATCATGGTAATTAAAAGACGGAAAAGGAGTTCTGTAATTCACGAAATGCATATTATATTTAGCTCTAACGCCTGTTACTGCATCACCATATTTCAACCAATCCTTGTGACCAAAAAGCGTTAAACCAGCATACGGTTTTAATAATGTCATAAAGTCCAGCACCTCCGATTTTTCATTGGATGCAAAAACAACAATACTAGCTGGATATTTTTGCAGGTATTGACCAAAATCTTTAGTCGTTGCTTCAATTAATTTAATGTTTGTTGGGTTTTCATCAGAATAATAGACACTCCTAAACGCTTCATAATTAGTCATGTCCACCTTATCATTAGACTTAACTAAAATAACTTGCTTTGTTGGGTAATTAGTAATCGCATGTTTAGCGAGCATTTTAAGCATGTTAGCATCTGAAGGAATACCAAAATGCGCCATAGGATTATTCGATATTAAACGATTTGCTTTAGGAACTGTCGTAACAAAAGGCACTTGATTTTCTTGACACCAATTAGCAACTAATAACGCTTCCCCTATATCCAATGGAGCAAAAATCAAATCCATTTTTTCAAATTCAGGCCGTTTTAATATTCCAGCGACATCAACTGTATCATTCATATAATCATAAATATATAATTCGGTATAAGAACCAATTTCATCAATTGCCATTTTTGCGCCCATATAAAACTCTGTTGATGCTGAAACAACAGATGCTGGTGCTTTTTTCCCATTACCTAAATAAAAAGGTAAGAACATAGCAATTTTCCAGGGACCTTTTTTTATTGGAAACAATAATGTTGAATCAATTACTTGTTTATTGTCTCCAAGAACGGGTTTGATTTGAATCTGTTTAACTAAAGACTCTCTTTTTAAGGGGATCTTAATAATCATTCCTGTTTTCAATTGTACAGGTGTGATATTATTTATTTTTTGCAACTTTTCAGAAGGAACCATGTATCGTTTAGATAAACTATAAAGTGTTTCTCCTTGCTTTACAGTATAAAGTAAAATAGTATCAGATTCGGTTTCTTCATTGATTAGTGCAATAACTTGTCCTTTTGAAATTGAACCATAGGAAATTGGCTCACAGGCATTTACAAAAGTTAATTGTTGACCTACTTTAATCACTCCATTCATAACTGTCGAATCTGTTTTAAATGATTCAACAGAAACTCCATATTTCCTGCAAAGTGAATACAACGTTTCAGATTCTTTAACCTCATGAATAATGTTTTTAGTTGCAGCTGGAATAAGTATCTTCTTACCAACGGTAAAATTTTTATCAATACCTTGATTAGCATTAATAATAATATCTTTAGAAACATTAAAATCCGTTGATAAGGACTCCAAAGTCACACCTTCTTCAACTAAGTATAGGTAATATTTTTTGCCGTTAATATTTTCTATTTTGACAAAATCCTGCGCCCATGAATTATAACCTACAAAAACCAAAAGAAAAAATAATAACTGTTTCATAAAATTGAAAGTTTAAATAGTTTGCAAATTATTCCCATTCGATAGTAGCGGGTGGTTTTGAACTAATATCATACGTAACACGATTAATTCCTTTTACCTGATTAATAATGCGGTTGGATATTTTTGCTAGGAATTCATAGGGTAAGTGACACCAATCAGCTGTCATTCCATCCGTTGAGGAAACGGCTCTTAATGCTACTGCATTTTCATAGGTGCGTTCATCTCCCATTACTCCAACCGATTGAATGGGTAAAAATATTGCTCCAGCTTGCCAAACCTCATTGTATAATCCATCTTCTTTCAAACCATCAATAAAAATGGCATCTACTTCTTGAAGAATTGCCACTTTTTCGGGGGTAACCTCTCCCAAAATCCGAATACCTAAACCAGGCCCTGGAAAAGGATGTCTACCCAAAATTAAAGGTTCGATTTCCAATGCATTCCCAATTCGTCTCACCTCATCTTTAAATAATAAACGCAACGGTTCAACCACTTGAAGTTTCATATAATCAGGTAATCCCCCCACATTGTGATGAGATTTAATTGTTTGAGACGGACCACCAGTGGCAGATACAGATTCAATTACATCTGGATAAATAGTTCCTTGACCTAACCACACTGCATTTTCCACTTTTTTCGATTCAGCATCAAACACATCTATAAAAACCTTGCCAATTGCTTTACGTTTGGCTTCGGGATCGGTTTTCCCATCTAATTCAGCATAAAAAAGGGATGAAGCATCAACTCCTTTTATATTCAATCCCATTCCTTCATAGGATTCAAGAACAGATTGATATTCATTTTTTCGCAATAATCCGTTATTCACAAATATGCAATGTAAGTTGTTACCAATTGCTTTATGCAACAATACAGCGGCGACTGTTGAATCAACCCCTCCGGACAATCCCATAATAACTTTATCCTCTCCTATTTGCCCTTTTAAAATTGCTATTGTTTCCTCCACAAACGAATTAGGTGTCCAATCCTGTGAAAATCCGCAGATATCTATTAAGAAATTGGAAATCAATTGAGTGCCTTCTGTGGAATGATAAACCTCTGGGTGAAACTGAATACCATAAGTAAGCTCATTTTCTATCTGAAAGCCAGCAATACGAACATCTTCCGTACTGCAAATAACTTCATAATCTGTTGGCACATCAACAATTGTATCTCCGTGCGACATCCATACTTGAGATTGAACCGACATGTTCTTAAATAAACGAGAATCCTCTTTAATGAGATCAACTTGAGCTCTTCCATATTCACGAATTTTTGAGGGAAGAACTTGACCACCAAATTGATTCACTAATAATTGAGCTCCATAACAAACACCCAATAGCGGCAGAACACCCTTAATCATCGTCAAATCAGGTTTAGGTGACCTTGAATCTAGTGTGGAGAATGGGCTACCGGATAGAATAACACCTTTCACAGCTATATCTATTTCTGGTATTTTATCCCAAGGATGAATTTCACAATAAACATTTAATTCCCTTACTCTTCGTGCAATTAACTGAGTATATTGGGAACCAAAATCTAAAATCAGTAATTTCTCATGCATGTTCAAAGTTAACTTGAATATTTGATTTATTGAATTGTGCTTTTATTATTTTATTCCATTTAACATTGTTTATAACTAGCATAAAACAGAAAAGGCGACCAAATATTGATCGCCTTTTAATCGTTTTAAAATTGAATTATTCTTTTATAAATTGTCGAACAACCGCTTTATCAGAGTTATATAATCCTAAATAGTAGACTCCAGCTGACAGTTTTTTGCTCATTTCAATCGTTTTAGTAGCTTTTCCATTAACTACATCCAACGTAAAATCAGAAACTAATTGGCCTTGAACATTGAATAATTTGCATGCAAGTTTATCTCCGCTAAGTCCTTCAACCGATAATTCAAAAATTCCATTATTTGGATTCGGATAAAGTTGAATTACATTTATTCCATTTTCTTCCAATCCTACCAATTCTTCAACAATTATTGTGGTTGTGCTTATACATCCATTATTATCCTTCACATAGCAAGTATAAGTACCAGGAGCTAAATTTGAGAATAATGAACCAGAATAATAGTTTGTCCCATTTATACTGTATGTATAAGGTGTTAATCCACCATTACCTGTCAATGTAATTGTTCCATTTGTTGTAGCGGTTGCTGTTCCAGTTGAAACACCAGAAACGCCTACTTGTGTGGGTTCAGTTATCGTTGTATTAAACGTTTGTAAACATCCATTTACATCTTTCACAGTAACAGTATAAATTCCTGCCGATAGATTGTTTACAACACTTTGAGAAGAAAAAGTTGTTCCATCGATGCTATAAACGTAAGGTGAAGTTCCACCTGAACCCATTGCCGAGATTGAACCATTTGCACTTCCAAAACAAGAAATCATTGTTGGAACAGCGTTTAAATTCAATACAGCAGGTTGCGAAATTGTTATTGATGTTTGACCGATACATCCATTTGCATCTTTTGCATAGACCGAATAAGTACCAGCTCCTAAACCAGAAAAACTTGCTCCAGCTTGATATGTTGTTCCATCAATAGAATACGTATAAGAAGCTTGTCCACCTGCTGCTGAAGCAGTAATTGATGCGTTCTGTGCTCCGTTACATGTAATTTGAGCTGACTGAGTTGATGTGGCTGTAATTGATGCCGGTTGAGAAAGCGTTACTGATCCCGTTCCAGAACATCCAGAATTATCCGTAATGGTATAAGAATATGTACCAGCAGCTAAATTTGAAAACGTTGCAGAACTTTGAGGAGTTCCATTATTCAAAGCATAAGTAAAAGGTGACGTTCCACCAGTTGGTACTAAAGTTACCTGACCAGAATTCGTAGTACAAGTTGGCTGTGCATTAACAGTCGAATTCACAGTAAAACCACCAGCTCCAACAGTTAAAGTATATGTTTTTGTATCATTACAAATATTGTCATCCGGTGATGTCCCATTAACTGTGGTTGAATTTATAGTAACACTATTAGATCCATTTACTAAGCCCGTTACAGTAACAAAGATTGTATCCAACGATCCAACACTTGTTAATTGATTGGATGTATAATTTACGTTTGTTAAAGCACCTGAGCCAATTTGCCATTGGATAACCCCACTTGTTATTGCAGCAGTTCCCATATTTTGAACTACAACTCCTAATTGAGTCGACGAACCACAAACACCTCCCGGAGTTACTTGGAAAATATCAAATATGGAAGCATCTTTTGCATCTGGATTCATGCGGATTGCACTCACATTTGTTTTCGTACTTGAATTATGATAAACTCCTGTAAAATAAAAAGTTAACCCATCAAAATCATCAATACTCATGTGGTGATAATCTCCCCAGCGTGTATCTCCTGTTTTGGAAGATGTTCCGGCAATAATTGTTGTTTCAGGAACTGTCATTGTTCCAAGTGGATCACATGGTTTTCTTCCTGTCATTTTGATTGATGGAAAATCTCCAGTTGTATTACTTGAAGTGGAGTATGCCATAATAATATTTCCGTTTTTATCAATGTTGATAGCAGGCATCCAACGACTTGTGCCTGTTCCCGGAGCATATGTTCCTTCTTGGTATTTTGTCCATGTTGCTGTCGTAACTCCAGTAGCTCTTCTTAACTCTACCCAACGAACACCTGAACGATCAGCTCCATCAACATCCGTTGAAAGTGCTAAAACCATGGCTTGGTGTGTGCCAAAAACACGCATTGGTGCTTTGTACATTACTGTTTCTCTTAATGGATCTAAAGTGTTAGTTGTTCCGGGTTGCTTAATACAAGCAAAACTTGTCAAACCGCATAATTTTGAATCAATTTCAGCAATCGAAATATCTTGAATCTTTGTTACTGTTGCAGTGCTTGCTGTCCAATTTATTGTCATTTCCCATAATTCAATCCAGTCATTTGTTCCACTATCAGGCGTACCATTTGTATGAGACTCATCATCTCTGTGTCGAACAAATAACGGTTTCATTCCTGTAGGAGCAGCGTTATCTCCTTCTAAGTCAACAGGAGTAATTGATTGAAAACCAAAACCATTTAATGAGTATCCAATAGCAATTTTAATAAAAGGAGAAGTTGCTCCGGTTAAAAGAGTACTCAATTTCATCGCATACGTTGTTGGCGGCCCACCTTGATTTGTTGTTACTAAAAACGCATCAGATGCTTGACAAAAGCTCCATTTCGGATAGTCTGGAAAAGAGGTGCACGTAAAAGAATAAGTATAATACGAACCTTGTGGATTACTAGTTTGAGAAACATGTACAAGTAATTTGTTTCCTGTGCTTGAGAACTCCATTAAAAACCAACGTCGAGCAGGTTTATAATACAATACAATTGGATCACCAGCACCTGCAGAACCTCCAAGGGTTTGCATGGTTAATGAACTAGCAATAGTTGCACCTGTATTTTTGTTAAAGATGCGGTATACTGATCCTCCATTAGAATTTGTAGATTGAATTACAACATTACTATCTGCATCCACTGTAGGGTCGGGAGGCGATAAATTAGTTCCAAGTCCTTGAAATTGCCAAACAACAGTTGCAGCTGCTATTTTTTCAGTGTTTTGGTGTTGTTGCCATACCCAATCAGGATTGTGTGTATTCGTGTTATCTACTTCAATCAAATCTCTTCCTTTAAAATTAGGCTTGATAACCTGATTCTTTGGTTCTACTTGATTTTTTGAAGCAGGGATCAAATTACTCACAGTTGGAGTAACATATCCCATAAATTGAGATTCCTGACCAAACATGGAAAAAGAACCCAATAAAAAGGAAAAAGTAAAAATTTTTCTCATAGTTTAAAGTTTAGGGTGTTAAATTACATAATCGCAAGTAAAATTTATAATATTGTTTAAACATTTATGAATTAAAGAAAGTTTAAATTGAATTTACTTTTTGTAAGAAAATGATTTTTAAAAGATTAAGTCTATTACTCAATGTAATTTTAACATTTTAGGAGTATTATAAAATTGTTAATAAGTCAGTACATCACTCAAAATAATGAAAAGTAAATAACTTTATTTTTGTTTCTATGAAACCAAAAGGAAAACTAATTATTATCGGGGGGGCTGTAGATAAAGGAAGTTTTACAGAAAGTAATTTTGAATCTCAGGTTGAAAATAATTTGAATTTCTTTGAAAAAGGAATTTTAAAACGAATTATTAATGAATCGCTTAAAGGAGTTAACTCAAGGATAGAAATTATCCCAACAGCATCTAAAATACCTGAAATAGTTGGTCCCGAATATGCTAAAGCATTTAATTTTCTCGGCGCTGAAAATGTTGAAGTCCTAAATATTCAAAAAAGGGAGGATGCTTCCACCGACGAAAACTTGACAAGAATAATAAATGCGGATGTTGTATTCTTTACGGGAGGCGATCAGCTTCGATTAACATCAATTATTGGTGGAACACCTATCCATGACAAAATTCTCGAAAAATATCAAAACGAAGATTTTATTTATGTAGGCACTTCAGCGGGAGCTCATTCTGCATCAAAAAGCATGATTTACCAAGGTTCTAGCCAAGAGGCATTATTAAAAGGTGAAATAAAAATCACCAGTGGATTAGGTTTAATAGATCATGTCGTAATTGATACACATTTTGTAAAAAGAGGAAGAATTGGTCGTTTATTTCAAGCGGTAGTTAGTAATCCAAAGGCTCTTGGAATAGGTTTGGGTGAGGACACAGGATTATTAGTAACCGAAGGTGAGCACATGGAAGCACTTGGAACAGGTTTAGTGATACTCGTGGATGGTCGAAAAATTACAGATACAAATATTACGGATGTCAATTTAGGAGAAGCAATTTCAATTAAAAATTTAGTTGTTCATGTAATGAATAAAGGTGATATTTATCTTTTATCAAATCATGAAATGACAATACACCCATCCAAATAAACACATATGAAACTAATCATTCACGGTGGTTTTTTTAGTGAATCATCACAATCTGAAGATGTAAAAAATGCCAAACAAAATGCTTTGGAAAGAATCTCTAGAAGTTCTTATGATTACTTGCAAAATCATACTGCAGAACAAACAGTTGTTTTTGCCATTGAGCAATTAGAAAATGATCCGCTTTTCAATGCGGGCATTGGTTCTCAAATTCAAAGTGATGGCAAAATAAGAATGAGTGCATCACTAATGAACGGTAAAAACAAAAAGTTTAGTGGTGTTATAAATGTTCAAAACATTCAAAACCCGATTCAACTGGCTGCTACGTTGATGAAAGAAGAGGATAGAGTGCTTGGAGGTGAAGGTGCTAATCTTTATGCAGAGAAAATTGAAATCCCCGTTTTTTCAACTGAAACAGCCGAACGAAGAAAAGATTATGAAGAAAAATTGAAATCTTCTCGAACGAGCACTGTTGGCTGTGTTGTTTTAGATAAAGATGGGAGTATTGCCGCTGGAACTTCAACTGGTGGAAAAGGATTTGAATTGCCCGGACGTGTTTCTGATTCGGCAACTGTAGCTGGAAATTATGCGAATGATTTTTGTGGAGTTAGTTGCACAGGGGTTGGTGAAGATATTGTGAGTGGAGCAGTCGCAACAAAAATTGTTACACGCGTTACGGATGGCATGAAACTTTCCGACGCGTTTAAAAAAACTTTTCATGAATTAGCCGAATTTGATGGCTTTGCAGGAGCAATTGCTTTGGATAAATATGGGAATTTTGCTGTGGAGCAGTCGCACCCCAAAGTAGTATTTGCATCCTTTGATGGAACGAATTTTAATGTATTTAATTAGACATGAACTATTTTTTCATTTTTGTAATATCGCTTACACTTTTTAGCTGCAGTTCAGGTGTAAACCTTAATTTGTTTTCCATTGAAGAGGACAAAGAATTTGGAAAAAAAGTCGCTGCTGAAATTGAATCAGATCCTAAATTCAAATTACTAGATAGCGTCCAACATCAAGAAGTTTACTCATACATCTATAAAATCAGAAATGAAATTTTAGAATCAGGAAATGTAAAACACAAAGAAAACTTTGATTGGCGCATACGCATTATTCAGGATGATTCCACCTTAAATGCTTTTTGTACACCTGGCGGTTATATCTATGTATACACAGGAATTTTGAAGTTTTTAGATTCCGAAGATCAGCTCGCTGGAGTTATGGGACATGAGATTGCTCATGCTGATTTGAGACATTCCACACGACAAATGACAGAAATGTTCGGCATCCAATTAATTTTAGAATTGATAGCTGGTGATTCGAAAAGTGTCAAAGAAATTACCTCCGGATTAATCGGATTAACCTTTTCGCGTTCACATGAAAAAGAAGCGGATGAACAATCCGTAAATTACCTTTGTCCTACGAAATATAATGCTGCAGGAGGTGCCGGATTTTTTGAAAAGTTGATCAAAAAGGGCGATTCAAATAATCCTCCGGTTTTTTTAAGTACTCATCCGGATCCCGGAAATAGAGTAGAAAAATTTAACTCAATAAAAGCTGAAAAAGGATGCTTAGGCACCGAAACGTACGCAACCGAATTCAAACGAATTATCAGTAAACTTCCTTAACTTTTGTGAGGGAGAATATTATCCCATTAATTAGTTAACCTAATGAGAAATCAGCTGATGATTTTTTTCTGTTTTCTGGGCAAGAAGCCCTAACAAAATCCAAAAAATAGGTGCTACAGCAATTACGCTAATATTGAAGAAAGCCTGAACTAAGTATGCCAAAATGGTTAGTAACAAAAGTGTTTTCATATTTTCTCTAAATAGAAATCTCCCATTTTGAATTAAAATAACAAGTATCATCGATAAATAAATGAGTAAAGAGGGTATACCCGTGACAGCTGCAATATGTAAAAATTCGTTATGTGCCTTGTCAACGGACGTTCCTTTTACCCGGTAATAAGCATTAATTTCTTTTTTATGTTCGGCATGAATAACACTTTTTAGATTTTCTGGTCCTGTTCCCAAAAAAGGGTGGTCTTGAATTACAAGACCTGTAATTTCCCAAATTTTTAATCGTCCTGAACCACCATACTCATCTTTCATTGCCAACTCTTTTTTAATCGTTCCAGACCGGGTACTAAGTGCATTTTTTTTGGTTTTATTCAAGGTAAATGCGATTGCAATCATTAACGCAATAGAAATCAAAAAAGAATCCCATTTATCTCTATGAAAAAACACTATTGAAATTGTAACCCCAAACAATATCACTGCAAATGACAGCCAACAACTTCTTGTTTGAGCCACTAATAATGTTGAAAAAAACAAGGAGAAAAATAGCCCATAGTACCACTTTTTAAAGTAAATAAATAAACCTAAAGCTAATACCGTAAGCATTATAACAAGTGAACCCAAAAAATTTTGATTTCCAATGGTAGAAAAAATCATTGACCGATAATGTTTGTAAATAACTAAAGGATCAAATTGATAATATTGAACCAATGCATAAACTGAAACAATAGAAAGAACTGAAAATGTGGTGATTACTTTCTTTTTTGTGGGTATCATGAAATTCTTAGCAGCATAAAACAAAATGGCGTAAATTACCAAGGATACAAACCCTTCAAACCTTCCTGATTTTGGCGTTTCACCAGCAAATGCAAGTAGTGGATTATAGGCAAATACAGAAGATAAAAATTGAAAAAAGACATAAATTAATAACAACCAGCTTATTAAGCTATTATCCCATTTTTTTTCAAGAATGAGTAAAACAAGGATTGAAATACCAGCAACAACCAGAATTGGTCCTTTGATGGTGTCAAAAATATCAACAACATCAATCGGAATAATGACCACTGGAAGCACTGCAGCTAATATCCATAAGATTCGGTCTATCCACTTGGCATATTTTGATTGTTCCATAAAATCTAGGCTGTTCATACGCAAATATACACTTAGAATTAACGTGCGAAAAGGAATGATACATTTTCTTATTGGATACGAAATGAATTTTAACTATTTTTATGGACAAAAGCTTAAATTAAATGAACTATTTTAGAAAGAAAAGCATTCACGATATTCATAAACAAATCGAAGCGGGTAAAAGTGACGCACATGAATCTTTAGGAAAGCATTTAAAAACAAGGGACTTAGCTGCATTTGGTATTGCCGCAATTATTGGAGCAGGAATTTTTAGTACAATTGGTCAAGCGAGTAATCAAGGTGGTCCTGCTGTTATATTTCTTTTTCTTTTTACAGCGATAGCCTGTGGTTTTGCTGCTTTTGCCTATGCGGAATTTGCATCAATGGTGCCTGTCTCTGGAAGCGCCTACACCTACTCGTATGTTGCATTTGGAGAAATAGTAGCGTGGATAATTGGTTGGGCGTTAATAATGGAATACGCGATTGGTAATATAACAGTAGCAATTTCATGGAGTGATTATTTCACCTCACTTTTAGAAAGTATCCAAATCAAATCTATTGGTTTAAATGGTATTCATTTACCTGCATGGATTCAAATGGATTTTGTTACCGCTTCCAATGGATATTCGAGTGCGATTTCTATGATGGAAGCCGGGAAATCATTCGTGACGTTGGATGCTTCCATTCAAGAAGCTTATACTGCATGGGTTAACTCCCCTACTCTTTTTGGTTTACACATTGTTTTTGATTTACCTGCTTTGTTTATAATCGTACTTATTACTTGGTTGGTTTATCGTGGAATGAAGGAAAGTAGAAATGCCTCCAATGTTATGGTAATTATCAAACTTGCAATAATTCTATTAGTGATAGCTGTTGGGATTTTCTATGTGGATACCGATAATTGGAATCCTTTTGCACCAAATGGTGTGTCAGGTGTTTTAAAAGGTGTGTCAGCGGTATTCTTTGCTTACATTGGGTTTGATGCAATTTCTACAACTGCTGAAGAGTGTGAGAATCCACAACGCGACCTTCCACGTGGAATGATGTGGGCAATAATAATCTGTACTATTCTTTATGTCATTATTGCATTGATATTAACAGGTATGGTGAGTTACAAAGAGTTAGCTGTTGGAGATCCTTTAGCGTATGTTTTTGAGAAACTTAATTTAAAATGGATGTCGGGAATAATTGCTGTGAGTGCCGTAGTTGCTATGGCATCCGTGCTTCTCGTGTTTCAAATGGGGCAACCTCGTATTTGGATGAGTATGAGTAGAGATGGTTTGCTACCAAAAAAATTCTCGAAAATACATCCGAAGTACAAGACTCCCTCTTTTGCAACAATTGTTGTTGGTTTTATTGTTGCTGTACCTGCATTGTTCATGAACTTAAAAATGGTTACCGATCTTTGCAGTATTGGAACTCTATTCGCTTTTGTACTCGTTTGCGGTGGAGTTTTAGTATTACAGAATAAAAAAGATATACCCCGAGGAAAATTCAAAACGCCTTTTGTAAATGGTAAATATGTAATGCCTCCATTAGTGATTCTTTCATTGGTAATTCTCTTTACTAGTTATAAAACGGAAACTACGGATTTCATTTCAAATAAGAAAGAGTTAAAATCAACAGTAGAGATTTTAAATGAATTAACACCTTCAGAAGTTGCTTCCTTGCGATCAAGTCATTTGAAAGCCGATCCTGCTCAAATGAAAATTTGCAATAACGACATTTATACATTTTTTACAGATTCGAATAGAGATCAATTAACCAAAGAATTGAAACAGAATCAATATGACAAATCAGATTCTTTCTTTTACAAAGAAGGATTTGTTCATTTTGCACATAAAATACCATTTTGGATTTTCATCGTATTTACTTTGTTCATTTCTATTATGGCCGTTAAAAATAATTTATCGCTAATTCCAATTCTGGGGTTATTATCTTGCTTATATATGATGAGCCAATTAGAATTAAAAAATTGGATTTATTTTTCGGGATGGTTATTAATTGGCCTGATTATCTATTTTGGATACAGTGCCAAACACTCTAAACTACATAACAAAGCGGAATAGATCAGTTGAATAAACGCATTTTTTAACTACTTTTACAATCCAAAAATTCAATTCCATGTTTGAAAATCTTACCGACAAGTTTGAAAGAGCGTTTAAAGTATTAAAAGGCCAAGGTCAAATCTCAGAAATCAATGTTGCAGAAACATTAAAAGAAGTGCGAAGGGCTTTATTGGATGCCGATGTTAACTTCACCACTGCAAAGAATTTTACAAATACAGTTAAGGAAAAAGCATTAGGACGAAATGTGTTGACAGCAGTTTCTCCCGGACAATTAATGATTAAAATCTGCCACGAAGAATTGGTAGAATTGATGGGTGGAAATGAAAGTGAAATCAATCTGAAAGGAAATCCTGCAATCATATTAATGTCTGGTTTGCAAGGATCGGGAAAGACCACATTTACAGGTAAACTTGGTAATTATTTAAAAACTAAAAAAGGAAAACAAGTTCTTTTAGTCGCTTGTGATGTTTACAGACCAGCAGCAATTGATCAATTACATGTGTTAGGTGAACAACTTGGAATTGAAGTGTATTCGAACAAGGAGGAAAAAAATCCAGTTAAAATTGCGCAAGATGCTATCCAATTTGCCCGTAGTAAATCGTTTAATGTTGTTTTAGTCGATACGGCCGGTCGTTTGGCAATCGATGAACTCATGATGGATGAAATTGCAAAGATTAAAGATACTATTCAACCTTCTGAAACGCTATTTGTCGTAGATTCTATGACAGGACAAGATGCTGTTAATACGGCTAAAGCTTTTAATGAAAAAATAAATTTTGATGGTGTTGTACTCACAAAACTTGACGGCGATACACGAGGTGGTGCAGCATTAACGATTAAAGCCATTGTCAACAAACCAATTAAGTTTGTTGGTACGGGTGAAAAAATGGATGCACTTGATGTATTCTATCCATCTCGAATGGCAGACCGTATTCTTGGAATGGGTGATGTTGTTTCATTAGTTGAACGTGCCCAAGAACAATTTGACGAGGAGGAAGCGAGAAAGCTGCAGAAAAAAATCATGAAAGATCAATTTGATTTTAATGATTTCTTAGCTCAATTGCAACAAATCAAGAAAATGGGAAACATGAAAGATTTGATGGGCATGATACCAGGAATGGGAAAAGCCATGAAAGATGTTGATATTCAAGATGATGCTTTCAAACATGTTGAAGCGATCATTCAAAGTATGACTCCCAAAGAACGTTCAAATCCTGCTTTGTTAAACAACTCAAGAAGATTGAGATTAGCAAATGGAAGTGGAACCAATCTTCAAGAGGTCAACAAATTAATCAAACAATTTGAAGACATGAAAAAGATGATGAAAATGATGAGTAATCCCAGAAACATGGCCAATATGATGAGCCAAATGAAAGGAATGAAAGGCGGAATGCCTGGAATGTAAAAATTCTATTCAGGAGCTAATCTAAGAATAATTCCATCAATGGATTGATCCAAATGGATTTGGCATCCTAATCGACTATTCGGTTTTACATGAAATGCTTGATCCAACATATCTAACTCAGCGTCGCTTTGTTCCGATAATTCAGTTTCAGATTCTAGGTAACACTGACACGTAGCACATAAAGCCATTCCACCGCATTCACCAAGAACAGGTAGTTCATATGCTTTACAAAGCTCCATAATATTCATACTCATATCTGTAGGCCCGACTAATTCGTGGGACAAACCTTCTCGATCAATGATTGTTACTTTTATTTCGTTATCCATACTGCAAAGTTAATAGGAATTCAACTATTATCAAGGTAATATTAGTTTTTGACCAATTTGTAATTTATCAGATTTGAGTTTGTTCAATTTCTTTAATACAGATACGCTCGTCCTATATTTAACGGCAATAACGGATAAATTATCTCCCTTTTTCACCGTATGAAATTTATTTTTCTTCGTGTTTACAATGGAATTATTTATTTTTTCATCCTTCTTTTTTGGAGTTACAACTGTGGATGAGTTTTTCGGGTTTTGTTGTATTTCATTAATTTTTGGTTGTTTATTATTCTGGTTAAAGGCTAAAGAATCCGAAATAATTAATGTGTCTTTCAGAATAGGTTGAAGTGGTTTTCTCTCCAAAACAACTTGTTCACTTGGATTTGATAAATAGCGTGCAAATCCGGTCAAAATTGCGTTGCCATATAGTTCTCCTTTTAATACATATCCTGGCTGCGTTAAATGAATTTGATCGCTTTTAGCAATTCCATTACTCAACCATTTTTTCATTGATTTCTTTCCTCCGGAAATTGCAAAATAATCGTAAATCACGATATTATTATTCTTAGCAAATCTTCTTAGAAATGATGCATGTTCAGAAGTTGCGGTTATATTTTTTCCATTCACCGTGAAATCTTGAATCGTTGGAATAAGTATGCACGTATTGGGTAAAACTTCTTTAATTCGGTTAATTGATTTTGTGAGATTATTCATGAAATAGATGGAATCAAACTTACCGCCGGCTAAATCATTCGTTCCATAATCTAAAATAATTAAATCAGGATTTACTTGCTTGATTTGCTCCGAAAACAAATCTTGTTTCAAAAAACTCAAAAAACTTGCTCCATTTATTCCAACTGAATTATAAGAGATTCCCTTATTCGAAGTTGATGAAAGTTGCATTCCATAAAATTCAAATTCGCATTGTGTTGAGTCTGTTTTGTTTACTTGTAATTCAAAAGTAGTATTGAACGAACTCGCCAATTTTAACTCAATTTTATTATTTAAAAAAGAAGATATAGCAACATTAATCCACGGATCTAAAGATGATAAACGATATTTCAATTGAAAACTTGAGTCACTTGTTTTCAGAAATAAAGTAATTAAATCTACCTTCTTTAACTCTTCCTTCGCTGAATAAAATTGCAGTTGAAAACCTGCTGTCGAATCCGTTGTTCGAATTGTCACTCCAGAAAGCCCAATGGGATGATTGATTTCCTTATTTATATTTTTGGAATTCGACCAATTGCCATTCATTTTTGTCTTATAATCAAATGCAGCATGTGTTCCGGCGGCCGCATACGGAAAAACAAATCCCCGACCCGAATAACCAAAAATTTGTTGAAACTTTTCTCTTATTATTCCTGGAGATTGATCATATTGAATGTGTGAATCTCCGAAATGAAAAATTGTTACTTTT
This sequence comes from Lishizhenia tianjinensis, assembly GCA_945863425.1. Taxonomy (GTDB): domain Bacteria; phylum Bacteroidota; class Bacteroidia; order Flavobacteriales_D; family Crocinitomicaceae; genus UBA952. The sequence continues at coordinate 7,613 of CAMBBW010000011.1, read as the reverse complement.
CGGTCGTTCGTTAATTTTAATTTATCAAAGAATGGCTTAATTGCATTCAAATTGTAAAACTCAATCTCATTTGTATTGTAGTCAATAAAAGGGAGTTTTTTGGAATAACTAATTTGATTGATAATCGAAATAGAATCTAAGGATTTAATTTGTCCTTCGACTCTAATGACTAAAAGTAAAATAAGAAAAACGAGTACTAATTTCATTAAACAATTTTATAGAAATCAATTTACAAAAAAAACGTCGATTATATTCAATAATCGACGTTCTAAAGTTTAACATTTAAGGTATTTTAACCGAATTACTTGGTTTTATCCTTAGATTTTGGTTTTGTAATAACAACTTCTAATTCATCTTCTGCCGCATTTACATCCATTTGAATAGTATCACCTTCATGCAAATTCGATTGGATTATTTCCTCGGCCAGTGGATCTTCAATAAACTTCTGTAATGCTCTTTTTAACGGTCGAGCGCCATATTTCTCATCATATCCTTTGTCTACAATGAAATCCTTTGCTTTTTCTGTTAAGTTCAACTTATATCCTAAGTCTTCGATTCGGCTGAATAATTTAGCAAGCTCCAAATCAATAATTTTGTGAATTTCCTCTCTACCCAACGACTTAAACATTATGATATCATCAACACGATTCAAAAATTCAGGTGAAAACGCTTTACGTAATGCATTTTGAATTACCGTTTTGGAATTTTCATCTTTTGATGCCGCTTGAGACTTGGTTCCAAATCCTACTCCTGTTCCAAAATCTGCCAATTGTCGCGAACCGATATTTGAAGTCATTATCAAAATGACGTTTTTGAAATCAATTTTTCTACCTAACCCGTCAGTCATGTGTCCATCGTCTAATGCTTGTAATAGAAGATTAAACACATCAGGATGCGCTTTTTCAATTTCATCTAATAAAATAATTGAATAAGGCTTTCTTCTCACTTTTTCAGTTAATTGCCCTCCTTCTTCATATCCAACATACCCTGGAGGAGCACCAACTAAACGAGAAATTGAAAATTTCTCCATATATTCAGACATATCAATTCGAATCAATGCATCTTCAGTATCAAACAAATACTTTGCTAGCACCTTCGCTAATTGAGTTTTACCTACACCTGTTGGTCCAAGAAAAAAGAATGAGCCAATTGGTTTATTTGGATCCTTTAATCCAGCCCGATTGCGCTGAATGGCTTTAACAACTTTACCAACGGCCTCATCTTGCCCAATAATTTTCCCGCGTAATTCCTCACCCATCTTCGCCAATCTACCGGTTTCTTTTTCAGAAACACGAGTAACAGGTATACCACACATCATAGAAACAACTTCAGCAACATGCTCGTCGGTTACAATAACCCGATTTGCTTTAGAGTCATCTTCCCATCTTTTCTTTGCAGCTTCTAATTCTTCTTGCAACCTACGTTCATTATCTCTTAACTCTGCAGCTTTCTCATATTGTTGCGATTTTATTACCTCATTTTTCTGTTCCTTAAGCGCTTCAATCTGGGCTTCAACATCTAATATTTCTTTCGGAACATTAATATTCGTTAAATGAACACGTGAACCTACTTCATCCAGTGCATCAATCGCTTTATCTGGTAAATGGCGATCCGTAATATATCTTTCTGTTAATTTCACGCAGGCAGCAATTGCCTCATCGGTATACGTTACAGAGTGATGTTCTTCATACCGCTCCTTGATGTTATTTAAAATTTGAACAGTCTCATCAATTGTTGTTGGTTCAATGAGTACCTTTTGAAATCTACGTTCTAAAGCACCATCTTTTTCTATATATTGTCGATATTCATCCAATGTTGTTGCTCCAATTGCTTGCATTTCACCCCGCGCCAAAGCAGGTTTAAACATGTTCGACGCATCTAAGGATCCACTAGCGCCACCAGCACCAATAATTGTGTGAATTTCATCTATGAATAAAATAATATCCGGATTTTTTTCAATCTCCGCCATTACCGCTTTCATTCGTTCTTCAAATTGACCACGGTATTTTGTTCCAGCAACCAAAGAAGCTAAATCCAATGAGATAATTCTTTTATTGAATAACACACGAGAAACTTTTCGTTGAACAATGCGCAGAGCCAATCCTTCAGCAATAGCACTTTTACCAACTCCAGGCTCGCCGATCAATATCGGATTATTTTTTTTTCTTCTAGATAAAATTTGACTAACGCGTTCAATTTCTTTTTCGCGACCAACAATTGGATCTAATTTTCCAATTTCAGCCATTTTTGTTAAATCTCTCCCAAAATTATCTAGTACAGGGGTTTTTGATTTAGGGTCTGCAGATTTGCGTTGTGCAGCGAAGGATTCTCCTTCCTCTTCTTGTCCACCAGGAAATTCAGCCCGTGGATTAATTTGTTCTTCTCTCATAGCTTCATATTCATCTTTAACATTTTCATACAATATTCCATACTTATTCAAAACAGAACACGAAACACTATTTTCATCCCTCAATATACTCAATAACAAATGTTGCGTACCTATAATTGGACTTTTAAATTGCTTAGCCTCCAAATAGGTCATTTTAATTATTCGTTCTGCTTGTTTTACCAATGGTATATTAGTCGTGGTCAAGGGGAAATCCACAGAAGATTTGGATAAAACAGACTCCAATTCTTTACGAATGATTGCTAAGTCTATTTGGAACTCATTTATTAATCGAATTGCTGTCCCGTCATTTAACCTTATCAAACCTAATAATATATGCTCAACAGTAATGTATTCATTCTTCAAACGAATTGCCTCATCCTTACTCATTGATATAACATCTTTAACACGCGGCGAAAATTTTGCTTCCATAAGTGAAATATAGTTTTAATCTCCAAAATAGGTTAAATACAAATATACAAGTTAATTTTTTCAAACACTTGTATTTTATTCACATTTTACCACCGAATTTTGTTAGTAAAAAGTATAGTGTAAAAGGCCGTTCGATGCTTAAATCATTAATTTTGTTCTTCGCACACTTATTTAAGATAAATAACAAGAAAATATGGCAGACGGAGAAAAAATAATTCAAATCAACATTGAGGATGAAATGAAATCAGCTTACATCGATTATTCGATGTCTGTTATTGTTTCAAGAGCACTTCCTGACGTAAGAGATGGTTTTAAACCAGTTCATCGTAGGGTTTTGTATGGAATGCAAGATTTGGGATTATCTTCAAATAGACCTCATAAAAAATCCGCTAGAATTGTTGGAGAAGTATTAGGTAAATATCACCCGCACGGAGATAGTTCAGTATATGACACGATGGTTCGTATGGCACAAGAATGGTCCTTGCGCTATCCTCTTGTTGACGGACAAGGTAACTTTGGTTCAGTAGATGGTGATAGCCCAGCTGCCATGCGTTATACGGAAGCAAGATTACGGAAAATTGCAGAAGAAATGCTAGAGGATCTTGATAAAGAAACCGTAGATTTTACTCCGAATTTTGATGATAGTTTGACCGAACCTTCGGTAATGCCAACAAAAATTCCAAACCTTTTAGTGAATGGAGCTTCTGGTATTGCAGTTGGCATGGCTACTAACATGGCTCCACACAATTTGACGGAAGTTATTGATGGTGTTATTGCCTATGTTGACAATAAAGACATTGAGGCTGAGGAACTTTTGAACTATGTGAAAGGACCAGATTTTCCAACAGGAGGAACGATTTATGGATATGATGGGGTGCGTGAAGCACTATTAACGGGGCGTGGTCGAATTGTTATGCGCGCTAAAGCAGAGATTGAGGAGCATAATGGACGTGAGCAAATCATTGTAACCGAGATTCCTTATCAAATCAATAAAGCTGAAATGATTAAAAAAACAGCTGATTTAGTCAATGATAAGAAAATAGAAGGAATTTCAGATTTGCGGGATGAATCTGACCGTAATGGTATGCGAATCGTTTATGAAATAAAGCGGGATGCAATCGCAAATGTTGTCTTAAATAAATTATACAAGTACACCTCCCTACAAACTTCATTTTCAGTTAATAACATTTGTTTAGTTGAGGGTAGACCACGGTTATTGAATTTACGAGACATGATTCAATATTTCGTTGAATTTCGTCATGAAGTTGTTATTCGTCGTACAAAATTTGATCTCCGAAAAGCAGAGGAAAGAGCACATATTTTAGAAGGGTTAATAATTGCATCTGACAACATTGATGAAGTAATTGAAATAATCAAAACATCTTCAAGCCCTGATGCAGCGAGAGAAAGATTATCAGAACGATTCGGTTTATCCGAAATTCAAACAAGGGCAATTGTTGACATGCGACTTCGTCAATTAACTGGACTTGAGCAAGATAAACTACGCGCTGAATTTGATGATCTTGTTAAATTGATTACCGATTTAAAAGATATTTTGGCAAATGAAGAGCGACGAATGGAAATCATCAAGAATGAATTATTGGATATTCGTTCAAAATATGGTGACGCTAGACGATCAATAATCGAATATTCTGCGAGTGAAATGCGCATGGAGGATTTAATTGCTGATGAAGAGGTTGTTATTACGATTTCACACGCAGGCTATATCAAACGAACGAATTTAACAGAGTATAAAGTTCAAAACCGAGGGGGAATGGGATCAAAAGGTTCAGCAACACGTGACCTAGATTTCTTAGAGCATTTGTTCGTTGCCACCAACCATAATTATTTATTAATCTTTACGGAAAAAGGAAGATGTTTCTGGATGCGTGTTTACGAAATTCCAGAGGGAAGTAAAACATCAAAAGGAAGAGCCATTCAGAACTTAATTAATATTCCTCAAGACGATAAAGTGAAGGCATACGTTAAAGTTAACGATTTGACGGATAAAGAGTATGCTCAAAATAACTTTATTGTAATGTGTTCCAAACAAGGAGTTATTAAGAAAACTTCTTTGGAAGCGTATTCTAGACCGCGTTCAAATGGTATTAATGCAATTACTATTCGTGATAACGACGAATTATTAGAAGCAAAATTAACCAATGGCACAAATGAAATCGTTTTAGCGACAAGTTCAGGTAGAGCCATTCGCTTTAATGAATCAACTGTTCGACCAATGGGTAGAAATGCCTCTGGGGTTCGAGGAGTTTCTCTAGCTGGCCCAGAAGATGCCGTAATTGGTATGATTTGCTTAGAGGATATTTATTCAACAATCTTAGTAGTTTCTGAAAAAGGGTATGGTAAACGAACATACTTAAATGATCCAGAAGATCAAGAACCAGTTTACCGAATCACGAATCGCGGTGGAAAAGGAGTGAAAACCTTAAATATTACTGAGAAAACAGGTAAATTATTATCAATATTGAATGTTTCTGACGAAGAAGATTTAATGATCATCACGCGAAATGGTATTACTATCCGTATGCACATTGATACAATTAGAACAATGGGGCGTGCAGCTCAAGGGGTTCGTTTAATAAATTTGAAAGCAAATGCAGGAATTGCAGCCATTGCTCGTGTACCGCGATCAGAGGATGAAGAAGAATTAGGTGAAATCAATGAAATTCCGTCCGATAACCCATCACAAGAAGGGAATGGCACAGTAATTGAAAATAGCGCCGACGAATAATTATTTATACTTTTGTATTTTAACTTAATTTTATGAAAAAACTGTTTGTATGTGTTGGGTTGGTGACTGCAGCACTTTTAATTGGAAATGATGTAAATGCACAATCCAAAAATGTTCAAGATGCTTTTAGTAAATTCAAATTGTTTTCTCCAAAAAATGATGCTGAAAAAAATCAACGCATTTTAGAAGAGGCAAAAACATTTATTGATGCTGCCGCTGATAATGCAGAAACGAAAGAAGATCCAAAAATGCATTTTTACCGGGCTCAAATTTATATGTCTTTGTATGAAACAGCCGCACAACAAGCAATGTTATCTGGAAAAGCAGATGAAGCAAAATTAGAAGGGTACAAAAACACATCAAAAAATAGCTTTTTGTTTTGTTTAAATGAGCCAAAGAAAAAATATCAAGGTGATGTAAAGTCAATGATTGAAATGAAGTACTTGATGTTTTTTGAAATGGGAGTCAAATCATATAACGAAAAACAATATGAACAGGCTTTAATGATGTTTTTCCAAGCGTACGATGTGAAAAACATGGTGGAAATGGATGCTAGCGAAGCTAAGAACAACGCTATTATCTCATTAAATCAAGTGATTGAGAAATTAACGAAAAGTGAAACTCCTGATTTTAAATCAGCTATTGCGCTTGTTGAACAGATAAGAACTGCTTTCCCAACAGACATTGAATTGATTATTAGTCTTATCAATATTCATCTAAGAAATAATGATTTGGTTTCAGCGGAAAAATTCATGAGTGAAGCAGTTGCTCTAGATCCTAACAATAAAGTTTTACATTATAACTTAGGTACGTCATACATGACGCAAGGATTAAATGAAAAAGCAGAAGCGTCTCTCAACAAAGCCTTAGAAATTGATACTGCATATAAAGATGCGCAATATCAATTGGGAGCTCATTTATATAACTGGGCAAACGAAGTAAAAGCAGAAGCAGGACAGTTAAATTCAAATGATCCGAAAGTATCTGATCTTGAAAATCAATCAGATGAACTTTTGAAAAAAGCTCTCGTTGTTCTTGAAAAATACATTGAAATAAATCCAAAAGATAAAGTTGTTTTAGGCATTTTGTATAAAACTCACAATAAATTAGGCAATGCTGAAAAAGGCAAAGAATACAAAGCACGTTTTGATGCTAAAGAGTAATTTATTTTAAATTTTAATGATAGTTAAAGCTGCCTGATTTTTTCAAGCAGCTTTTTTTTATTTATTTTTACATCATGCATGTCGCAATAATCGGAAATGGATTTAGTGGTTTAATGGTTGCTCGTCATTTGATTGATTTAGGCGATACAAGTTTATCCATTTCGATTTTTGAAAAACAACATGAGCCTGGTCGCGGCATTGCCTATTCCCCGCAATCTGAAAAAGTATTACTCAACGTAGTTGCTGCAAAAATGAGCGCTTTTCCAGATAAACCGACCCATTTCGTAGAATGGTTATCTAAGCAAATACAATTCTTGAAGGATGATTTGAACCTATTGGCCAATTCTTTCGTTTCTCGTGCATTGTATGGTAATTATTTACAAGATTTGTGGATTGAAACCAAGCAAATTGCCCAAACGAAAAAGATCCATTTGGAGTTACTTAATCTTGAAATAACGGATTTATTCTGCACTGAAAAGACGGTTCATATTCATACTAAAAACAATGAGTTTTTAGTTGACAAAGTCATTCTTGCAACAGGAAATCAATTGCCAGGAAATCCAAAAGAATTAACTGGAGATTCCATGTTATCCAATCGGTATTTTCAAAATCCGTGGAATTATTCACTCAATCAAGTTGATCCCAAAAAACCCATTTTTATTTTGGGAAATGGATTAACAATGGTAGACACCGTTATGCAATTAAGGGAACATAAATTAACTAATCAGATTGTTTCTTTGTCACCACATGGGTTTCATATCTTGCCACATCGCAATTTCACCTATACCCTACCCGATTGGATTTCAGAATTACCTACATCTCCTACATTATTACAATTAGTCTCAGCAATTAACAGACAATTCAAAGCACTTCATAAACACGG
>CAMBBW010000010.1 GCA_945863425.1 Lishizhenia tianjinensis | reverse complement strand
GGTTCAAGTCCCGCCCCGAGTACAAAGCCCTGACACTTTTGTCGGGGCTTTTTTTATTATTGAAACTTGTCAATGGGCTTCCACCTTTGACTTGTAAATTAACCCCAATCATTTTCGGATAGTTGGGGTTTTTTATCTTGTAATGATTTATTACGTGAAAAGCAGCAGTTGATTTTAGTTACTTTACTTTTTCCACTAATTGGCTTTTCACAACCCAAAGACACCCTTTTTATTCAAAAAGACAGTATTTACGGAACCTCTCAATCAATTTATATTGCTAAAAACAAATCCAGTCAGCTATACAATCGACTTCTCGATCTGAATTTTGGAGAATTTGACTCTGAAAGTTATTTAATGTCTTTGTCCTATTTAAAAGAAAAGAACCTTATTCTTAACAAGAGTACACCCGTAATATCTGAAGTACAATGGATTCCACTCGTGCAGTATAATAAAAAGTTATTTGTCTATTACCCCTGCGATTTTTATTCTTTTTACAAGATTTCTATTAATGATTCTACTTTTATTGATTGGACAGGGGAAGGTCCAATTGCGAATCAAATATGTTTTCAAAAGAAATTAAATAAGAAAACATACGAATTTGAATTGATTTCTATCTGTGGGCCAACAAGAAAACTGACTATTCATATGATCGATCAAAAAAAAGGAATAGCTATTTTTGAAACCATATATTCAAATAACGAGCATTATTTCTCGCTTATGATTGCTGCGTCGAAAATAAACCAAGTTCCACTTATCGTCAATCAATGCGATTTTCAAAAACAAGGGGAACTAGATTTCGAAGAACCCGATTTCAACAAACTTCTAAATCATTAAAATTTAAACGTAACGCCACCCATTACTTGGAATCCCATAACTGGGTAGTTATACCAACGAACATAGCGGTTAGCCACCATATTGTTTAACTGTAAGAATCCCGAAATGTTCTTGTTATACTTGTACTCAAATCCTAAATTGATATCAGCAAATGTTTTTAGTGGTGCTGCATACTGCCCGTTTTCAACAACGACATTCGCAATCGTTGAATCATAGACCAATGCTTTTCGACCTGTTTCAAGAGTCATATCCAAATTAAAAATAAACTTATCTTTCAGCGTATAATTACCTCTTAGTACAAATTGCAATTGCGGTAAGTTCCATGCAAAAGCTTGGCTTTTCGTTTCATAAGAAAAAAATCGTCCAATTCCATCTATTTTCAATTTTTCGTTAATTTGATACGACATGGATCCTTCCACAGTCATAATATTCATGGTGTCATAAATCACTGCAAATTTGTTCCTATTGGAAAACAAGGTATCATTAACAAAAAGAGCTTTATTTGTAACACGAGCATAACTAGCACCAATATTGAAACTAGTACGTTGACTCAACACTCCTTTAAATCCAGCATAAGCATCAAACACTTTATTTTCATTTAATAAATGTGCATTTGGTAAAATAAACTCATTTGAGCTTGTTAAACTTCGTAATGTATTTTGCTTCAATCCACCCCGAATTCCGATGTAAGGGATAAAAATATCATCAAACATGGAGTATTTAATTTCAGCATGCGGATAAACATACACTTTTGTCGTCGCGCGAACATTTGCCGTCACATCAACCCCTACAGAAACACGTAATTTATCATTCATTAATTGAGTAACAACACCTGGCTTCAATTGTAAAATTAGATCATTACTCACGATTCCAGTATCAATTGAACTTAATGAATCACCATCAATGCCATATTTAAAACTATTATTAAACACATTTAAATCAATTGAAAATGCTTCGCGACCCACTTTATATGTGCCTTTTGATGTAAATGCAACATACTGTTCTCGTGATTTCCAGGCAGCCAAAGAATCAGCAAATGGTTTTTTCGTACCAAAGAAATTGTAACGCAGACCTAAATCCAAGTTTAATTTAGAGCTATCTCTTAATCCATTGTGCAAGGAAAATTTAATTGCTCCACCTGCGTCTTGATAGCGCTGTGCAATACTTTTTGCATCAATTATTCCAGCAGTGTCTTCTATTCCGTAATAGTGAAACCCATAATTATCATAGTGAATATCTGAACCAATGCTGAATTTCTTAGCATTATAATTTCCATAAATACCCGTTTTCGTTCGGTCAAATTGAGCAGGGGCCAAATCTCTCATTTTACCAAAACTGCTTATGTGTTTGGCAAAAACACCATATTGAAAATCACTTTTCCCAATTGAATTGTAATATACTTCACCCAACGGCATAACCTGTGAACCAATTCCAACCTTCGCATAAAAAGGGGTTAGTTTTGCCGATTTATTTCCCTTGTTGCTATATGCGAGTTCTTTGATTGGGGTAATGGTTGCTTGAGTAGCATAAGAAAGAACCAACAACGGATATTCAGGCAATGTAGCCGTAATTGTTGTATCAACTAGCTTCGGATTAGAGCGCAAACGAAAAGCAGATTCCACTTCACGCAACCCTGATCCTTGTATTACAATAACATCCCCATTGTCTACTGGAGGCTGTGCATTCACTATAAATTGAACAAAACAGCAAATTACTAGCGCGAAAAATTGTATAATTGAAAAACGTGATTTCATATTAATTTCCTCCATTTTTTAGTGTGTCAATTTCTTGTTTTACAGCCGTTGCTTCATCTACGATTCCATCTTCTTTATCTGGATAATGTGACAATACCGATTCAATCGTTTGTTCGGCTTGGAACAAATTCTCCTGTTTTATGCAAATACGTGATTGAAGAATGAGAGACTTGGCAATCCAAAAATTGTATGCGGGTTTCATTTTCAATAACAACCGCACCTCTGTGTCTGATTTGGTGTAATCCAATTGTATGTAATAAATTTCAGCAATAACGTATTGCGCTTCGGATGCCCATGATGTGGTGGTGTTTTTTGTAATCCAACTCAAAGATGGTAAAGACTCTACATAATTTGCCATTTTAAAATTGGAAATACCCTTTGAATATTCCGCTTCTACTCGAACAGAATTACTCAAATTACCAGACTCAAGAATCAATTTGGAATAAACAGCAGCGGTATCATATTTCTGAAGTAAAAAACTAGAACGCATTATGCCTAATCGTGCAGCATATAATGAGGTAGGTTTTGTGGATACTTTTTCTAAATCTATGTAATATTTCATTGCTTGCTCATATTCACCTGAGTTATAGGCTTGCAGAGATACAAATGCAGCTGCACTTTCGGAATATGTGTTTATTGGGAAAGCAAGTAATTGTTTAAAAAGTTCCACTTTCTTCGGGTTATTGGCATTTCTTCCGTAACAATCACCTAAAAAATATAGCGCCTCAGTTGCATAACGTCCATTAGGGAATTTACTTAGGTAAGTTTCGAACTTAGGAATTGCAGCAACAAATAAACTGTCTTCATAGGCCTTATCTGCCGGCTCAAAATACAAATTTTCAATTTCCTCGGTAGAAATTTGAGCACAAGGATACTTGTCTATTAATCCAGCTATTTTATCGGTCTGACTTTGAGCTGTGTATACATTTTTCAATCCTGTTGCGGCTTTCAAGCAAATTGCATTATTCGTTAGATTTGCATCCAAAATTCGTTGATATTCACCCTCAGCCTTTGCATAATCATTTTTCAAATAGTAAATATCTGCAACCTCAATTTGACAATCTAAGTAGAAGGATGCTTTGGGATATTCTGTTAGAATTTTCTTGAAATAATTCAAGGCATTGGTATAATCTCCTTTGTCATCTTTGTACGCTAAAGCCAAGTCATACAATGCTGATAGCATATATTTTGATTGTTTATAATTGTTTATCAAATTCAACAACAATTCGATTTTTTTGTCATTTTTCTCCAAAAATCCATTCGATTTTGACATATGATACAAGGCTAAGTCTTCACTCCCTTCTTTAAGATCTAAAGCGTCCTGATAATATTTTATTGCCTCTTCATCCTTGCGGGTCATGTAATAGGAATCTCCAATTCGCATATAGGCATCCAATAATTTCTTTTTTTCTGTAGTTCCAGATTTAACATAAATACGAAACATCTCAATTGACTCAGTTAAATTATGCTGTTTTAAATAAATATATCCCAAATGATAATATGCTTCATGCCTCATTTCTGTTGGACTTCCTGATGGGTCCTTCAAGTAATTTCGAAACGCTTCGATTGACTCATTGAGCATGAGCGAATCTTTCACCGCTTTTTTAGGCAAAGATTCGAAATGACGCAATTTTGATTCGGCCATCCAAAATTTTGCTTGACTTTTTAGACCTAGCTCCATCGGATATTTATCCACCAATTTAAACTTGGAAATGGCATTATCAAATTCATTTCGTTGAAAAAGAGTTACTCCGTAATTAAAAGCAATAGATTGATACATTGTTTTTAAGCGGCTGTCTTTTTTATCAATTGATTCGATGGTTGTAAGTGCCAAATCAAAATTATTAGTTCGACGATACACTTCCACTAAATATTGGTAGATATCATTTTTTCGCTCTGAATTTGGGAATAACTTGATGAATTTTTCGAAAATCTCAACCGATTCATAATACGGACTATCATCTACGTTAAAGGCTAACACGGCAGCATTATAAAGCGCATCTTCTTGAACAACAACATCAAAAGACATATCAGAAGCTTTTTCAAACGCTGTTCGGGCATTAATCAGGTGCTTATCTTCTTTCGTTTTTTCATATTGCTCCTTGAATATGGTTGCGATTTTATAATACGTTAATTGTGAAAGGCTATCTGGAGTGGTTAAAACAAAATTAAATTTTGAAATTGCTTTATCCAGTTTACCCGTTTGATAATAGGCATTCCCGAAAGAATAATTAAAATTTCGATCCAAATTTCGTGTTTTCTGTACGCGCATTGTTGAATCAAAATATTCAAAATAGGGAATTGCTTGCTGATATTCATTCAATTGATAATGCGCATCACCAATTAAAAAACGATTTTCAACCGTTAAATATTTTATTTTTTCTGGAGCAGAAAATAACGAAATGCATTCCTGGAAATTTGGTAATTGATGTTTAATTTGAATTTGATAATTATAGGCTTGCTCTAAGTATTTGCCCGCAGCTATTAAATCTTGAAATTCATTGAACACCACCAGCGATTTTTTATCTTCATTAAAAAGTAATGTTGCATAATAGTACTTTGAAGAATAACCAAAATCTGTTTTACTCTCTTTGGCATTCATAAATGTTGATCGTGCCTTTGATGGTTCTTTTAGCAACAAAAAAGTATATCCATATTTGAAATAAAATTCATCTTTTTGCTCTGTTTGCAGTTCATTTGGAATCACTTTTGAATACCATTCTCGGGCCTTCTTGTTTTCATTTTTGAAATAAAAATTTCCCAATCGAAATGAAATTTGATTTTTATAGATGTTCTCCGGGAAATCTTTATTGAATTGCATAAAAAGTCTCACCGCTTCAACATCTGAACTCATCTCCAAAGCGCATACACCGATGTAATAGCGCGACTTAACGTGAAATGGATCCGTGGTGGTTTTTACTTTACCACCAAAAGACTCAAATTCCATTTTAGCCATGCTAAATTGTCGCTTGGCAAAAAGTTCTTCCGCACGATAGAATCCCTCGTAATCCCCTGTATATTTTTGTGTAGCTTGGGAAAAATTAACTAAGGAAATTAGAAGAAAAACAATAAAAATGATTTGTTTCATGTATTCAGTTTAAGGCAAGTAAAATTACAATGGGTTATATGACTAGTTTAGGACATGAGTAAAAGTTTTAAACGCGATTCTGTTAAGATAAAATAATTAAAAAGCATCCGTGTGTTATAATTAACTTGATATTTGTTCCTAAATACATCTGCGTGTCAGCAATAATTAAACTGAATAAAGTAAATATCTATCAATCCAAAAAAATAATTTTGGAAGATGTTAATCTAGAATTAAAGGAAACAGAATTTGCTTATCTAATTGGTAAAACAGGAAGCGGCAAAAGTAGTTTGCTAAAAATCTTATATGGCGAATTGGCACTTGCGGAAGGGGATGGAAGTGTAGCGGGATTCGATTTACGTAACTTAAAAAGAGCTGACGTTCCGTTGCTTCGCCGGAAAATTGGAATCGTTTTTCAAGATTTTCAATTGTTAATGGATCGAACGGTAATTCAAAATATGATTTTTGTACTGGGTGCAACAGGTTGGAAGGATAAAACACTTATTCAAAAAAGAGCATTGAGTGTTTTACAATTGGTTGGTGTTGAACAAAAGGCAAATGCTATGCCGCATGCTTTGTCGGGTGGTGAACAACAACGGGTGGCCATCGCAAGAGCATTATTAAATCAACCGGAGTTAATACTCGCAGATGAACCAACAGGAAATTTAGATCCAGAAACTTCCGAAGAAATTATGCATTTGTTAATTGCGGTGGCTAAGGAAGAAAAATCGGCCATTCTTATGGCTACTCATGATTTGAATATGGTTAAAAAATTTCCTGCTCGAGTGCTTCGTGTTGGAAATGGATCTGTTACTGAAGTAAATATCTAACAAAATGAAACGATTCTATTATTTGAGCAGTTGCAGCACCTGCATACGTATTTTAAAGGAACTTAATTTACCAACTCAGTTTGAGTTAATCGACATAAAAAAAACAAATATAGACGAAGAAACTTTGGAATTTCTCCAATCAAAAACTGGAAATTTTGAAGCCCTTTTCTCTAAAAAAGCAATGAAATTCAAATCACTTGGTCTTAATCAAAAAAACCTTTCTGAAATTGACTTCAAAACATTAATTCTAGAAGAATATACTTTTCTTAAACGTCCAATTTTAATCGATGAGCAATCCATATTTGTTGGGAACTTGGCAGATGTTGTGCAAAAAGCAAAAATTCATCTCGGAATCTAATCCACGCGATTCTTTGTGAATTATTATTATTAACTTCACATTAAATTAATATTACCGCAATGAGTTACTTTTTTTGACTACTAAAAAGAGTAATCTAATCTTACACATGAAAAAAATAATTCTTTTTAATCTGTTCATACTTTCAGGAATGGAAATGTTTGCACAAAATTTCTATGATCGTGCTACGGTACAAACGATTGAGATTTTCTTTGGATTTACAAATTGGGACAGTCAATTAGATGCTGCAACTTCCACAGATACATATATTATTGCGGATTCAGTTAGAATCAACGGAATTACTTTTGATAGTGTTGGAGTAAAATACAAAGGAAATAGTTCTTATAACCCCAACAACAACAAAAACCCCTTGCATCTAGAATTAGATCATATCATTGGTAGCCAAGATTATGAAGGATATACGGATGTAAAACTTCAAAATGGATATTCTGACCCATCCATGATTCGGGAAGTTTTATCCTATTCAATTTTGGAACAATACATGGATTGTCCAAAAGCTAATTTCTCCAATGTATATATAAATGGAACGTTAAGAGGATTGTATTCTAATGCCGAAAGCATTAATAAAAAATTTAATGGTGACCATTACTTCATGAGCAACGAGTCATTTTTTAAATGTAACCCAGTTGGAGGTGCAGGTCCTGGCTCTACATCTAATCCAGATTTAAAATACATCAGCATGGATAGTTCTGCTTATTTTAATGGATATGAATTAAAATCTACGTATGGTTGGAACCGCCTTGTGGACCTCATCAATACATTAAATAATGACGTAACAAATATTGAATCCAAACTAGATGTCGACAGGGCCTTGTGGATGTTAGCATTTAACAATGTGCTAGTAAATCTTGATTCATATAGTGGTGCATTTCGTCAAAACTATTACTTATCTTGGGATTTAAACGCTCGATTTGTTCCAACAATATGGGATTTAAATATGTGTTTTGGCGGTTTCCCAGGTGGCACTGGTTCTGGCGCTTATACAGCAACTACTCTTGATCCGATGTCCAATAGCACATCAACAAATCATCCTTTGATAGTAAAAATGATGGCAAATCCATTGTACAAACGAATGTATATGGCCCATGTAAGAACAATCGTTCAAGAAATTTTTACTTCACAAGCTTACTTAACTACGGCTAATACACTGCGCGCAACTATTGATGCATCTGTTCAGGCGGATCCTTATAAATTTTATACCTACACCCAATTTCAAAACAGTTTATCCACTGATATAGCGGGTGGAGGCCCTCCAGGATCATCAATTCCAGGGTTACAAAATTTAATGGGTGCCCGATCTACTTACTTTTCCACAAATTCAAATTATATACTCGTTGCGCCCTCTATTTCTTCCTTTGGGGCGAGTAATAATACTCCGGCGTTTGGAGAATCAATATACATCACAACAACTTGTTCCAATGAATCGACTGTTTATTTAGGATATCGATTGAATCACCAATTAAAATTCAATCGTGTTCAAATGTTTGATGATGGAACTCATGGTGATGGTGCAGCCGGAGATCATATTTATGGATTCCCTATATCTCTTAGCGGTGCGCTATTTGAATACTACATCTATGCGGAAAACTCTAATGCTGGTTTGTTTAGTCCACAACGAGCAGAGCATGAATACCATTCATTAGCTATATCAATACCATTTTGTAATATCGGAGATGTCTTGATTAATGAAATTGTAGCTTCAAATACTTCCTCAGCATATGATTCAAACGGCGAAAATGATGATTGGGTTGAGTTATTCAATACTACGTCTAGTGCTATCGATTTATCAGGAATGTATTTATCGGATGATCCAATTAATTTAATGAAATGGTCTTTCCCGATTGGAACAAGTATTCCGGCCAATGGATATTTGATGGTTTGGTGTGATAATGATATGGGACAAACAGGTTTACACACAAACTTTAAATTAAGCTCATTGGGTGAAAATTTAATTTTCAGTAACGGTGCCACCATCTATGATCAAGTGCTTTTCGGGGTTCAAACAGCTGATATTGCTTATGCGCGTTGTCCAAATGGAGGTTTATTTAGTTTTGCAACACCAACACCCAATACAACCAATAATTGTGAAGCCGCGGTGGCTGAAATAGACGAACCATTAAACATTAGGGCATATCCTATTCCCGCGACTGACTTTATAAAATTTGTTTCAAGTGAAGAGGAGCAATTACAACTTAAAATAATGGATATACAAGGAAGATCAATGTTGAATCGTATATTGACTTCTGGTGAAGTTGAAATTAGCATTAGCGATTGGTCCAATGGCGTTTATTATGCATCCATTGAAAAACCAAATGGGAAAAAGGTAACGATAACGTTAATGAAAAACTAATTAGGAAACAATTACCGCCGAACCTATTAATTCTTCATTGATATACCACGCAGCAAATTGTCCGGAAGTAATTCCCCGTTGTAGTTGATCAAAAAGCAAATAATAATTACCTGATTTTTTTATAAATAGTGCTTTTTGTAAAGGCTGCCTGTATCTAATTTTTGCGTTTATTGGCACAGCAAAAGACTCCTTCCTGCTCCATGCTGGTTTTTGAATCCAATTGATGGAATCTGTTTCCATTACTAAAGCTCTCCTATTGAGGGCTGGATGATCAGTTCCTTGACAACTATATACAATATTGTTTTCAACATCAATTTGAATAGCAAAAGAAGGCAGAGGTCGCCCACCGATATGCAATCCCTTGCGCTGACCTATCGTGTAATAATGAGCTCCTTGATGTTCGGCAACCATTTTTCCGTTTTCTCGATCGAAAACAAAAGGCATTGACAATTCTTCAACGTTCTCAGGAGTTGCAGGAATAGCATGGTAAGAAATCAGCGTAGGTAAATCAGCCGGAATTTCAACAACAATTCCTTTTTTGGGTTTTAACTGTTGCTGTAAAAATTCAGGAAGACTAATTTTACCGACAAAGCACAAGCCCTGGGAATCTTTTTTCTCTGCCGTTAATAAGCCTTGTTCGCTTGCAATTCTTCTCACCTCCGATTTCTCCAAATGACCAATCGGAAAAAGCGCTTTGGATAGTTGTTCTTGCGAAACTTGGCATAAAAAATAGGACTGATCTTTGGTTTTATCCATACCCGCCAGCAAAGAACTAGAACCATCCAGATTTTCAGATTTTTGGCAATAATGGCCCGTTGCCACGAATTCAGCACCAAGTTGCATAGCTGCTTTTAAAAACACATCAAATTTAATTTCTCGATTGCAAAGAACATCCGGATTTGGTGTTCTGCCTTGTTCGTATTCATGAAACATATAATTAACAATACGCTCTTTATACTCAACACTCAAATCAATTACTTGAAAAGGTATTCCCAAATGTTGAGCCACCAAAAGAGCATCGTTAGAATCATCAATCCAAGGACATTCATCAGACAGAGTAACTGATTCATCATGCCAATTTCGCATGAACATCCCGATCACCTCATATCCTTGCTCTTTCAGTAAATATGCTGCTACACTCGAATCGACACCACCTGAAAGTCCAACAACCACTCGTTTCATAAAGTAAAATTACGATAAAAAGTATGCATTTCTATAGGAATAGATATCTTTAGGAATATTTTGCGTCATGGACATACTTTCAAAAATTAATTGGAAAAATTACCTACTTACATTTACTGTCATTGGTTTTGTTTCCATCATTTTTTTAACTGGAAATAATTCACTCTTTTGGAGCGCAACTGCACTTGGGCTTCTGATGAT
This sequence comes from Lishizhenia tianjinensis, assembly GCA_945863425.1. Classification (GTDB taxonomy): domain Bacteria; phylum Bacteroidota; class Bacteroidia; order Flavobacteriales_D; family Crocinitomicaceae; genus UBA952. The sequence goes on along the minus strand of CAMBBW010000010.1, from coordinate 21,216 downwards.
TATTTGCTGGATATTTGAGTTAATACCGATTTATATTCCGGCTCTCTTTCCCTTGATTTTTGCAGTTCCCTTGAAATTAATTACCCCGATTGAATTAGCGTCCTCTTATGGTAACAGTAATGTGTTTCTATTTTTCGGGGGATTTGTGTTAGCCTTGGCACTTGAAAAATGGTTGCTTCACGAGCAAATTGCACGGTCTATTATCCATTTTCTTGGTTCAAGCGCTGAAAGAATACTTTTGGGTTTTACAGCAAGTACTTTTCTACTTAGTATGTGGATTTCAAATACTGCTACTGCACTCATGATGCTACCAATGGCATTAGCCGTTGTTCATGCATTGCCAAAGACAGAACAAAAGAAAAAATTCCCGATTTTGTTATTGCTTTCAATTGCATATAGCTCCAGTATTGGCGGAATGGCCACATTGGTTGGTTCACCACCAAACACACAAATGGCTGCTTTATTGGATAAAAATTTTGGGCTAACTATAACATTTTGGGATTGGTTTAAGGTTGGTTTCCCCATCAGTTTATGCATTGCGATTAGTATGTATTTACTTTTTTTGATTCTGTTAGGCAAAGAGCGCAAAGAAAAATACCATTTTGACATCCCAAAAAAAACATGGACACAAGAACAATTTAAGGTGCTTTTAGTATTCGGTGTTGTTATTCTCTGCTGGATTTTCAGAGGATTTCTAGTCGAGATTACCGGTTATAAATTTGGAGATGAAAGCGTTGCGTTAATTGGTGCAATTACCTTATTTTTAATTCCATCCAAAAATAAATCTAAACCACTATTAGAATGGAATGATACCGAAAAATTGCCTTGGGGAATCTTATTGTTGTTTGGCGGAGGGCTGGCTTTGGCTACAATATTTGAAAAGAATGGAATTGTTGACGAAATTAACCTACTGATGCAAAATTACGCGTCATATTCACTTTGGGCAATCCTGTTAATTGTTGTCTTTATAGGGATTTTTGTTACTGAGATAATGTCCAATTTAGCTCTGGTAACATTAATGGTTCCAATCGTTGGATCATTCGCCGTAACATTAGGCCTTGCTCCCCAGCTGTTATGTATACCATTAACACTTGCCGCGAGCTGTGCCTTTATGCTGCCTGTTGGTACACCACCAAATGCAATTGTTTTTTCTTCAGGAGTAATAAAAATTCACCAAATGGTAAAGATTGGATTCGTATTAAATATAATTAGCATATTAATTATCACATTTTTATATTACATTATTGGTATTCTTTGATTTAACCTTATTTTTGAAAAAAATTAGACTATGAAATATAAATTCATCTCCGCTTCATTACTTACCCTTGGATTATTTTCATCGGTTGTTTTAGGGCAAAACACAAAAAACTGGTACAACGGTGAAGGAACGGGAATGTACACAGAGGCTGCATACAAACTCGTAAAAAAGAAAAAATCAACTACTGTTGTTGTGGCCGTTATCGATTCTGGAATTGATGTTGAGCACGAGGATTTACAAGGCAAAATATGGGTGAACCCCAAAGAAATCGCTGGAAACGGAAAAGATGATGACGGAAACGGCTACATTGACGATATTCATGGTTGGAATTTCTTAGGCAATGCAAAAGGACTTAATATAGACGCTACTCGTCTAGAAAAAACAAGGATTTTTGCTGAATTGAGAGACAAATATGAAGGCGTTGATGCAACGATGATTGAACAAGATGAAGAATATAAACTTTACTTGAAAGTTGCTGAAGAGGTGGGCGAGCAATTTAGAAATATGCAAGCTGAATATGAGCAATACAAAGAAGTAATTGATGCCAACCCAGAATATAAGCAATATTATGACGATAATTTAAAATACAATCTTAACCCAGATTTTGATGACCGTTCGATTATTGGCGATAATCCAAAAGACATCAATGATAAAAATTATGGAAATAACAATTACGAAGGTCCCGATGCGTTGCATGGAACTCACGTTGCCGGGATAATTGGAGCGGTGCGTGGAAATGACAAGGGTGGAGATGGAGTTGCAAACGATGTGAAAATCATGTCATTACGTGCTGTTCCTAATGGCGATGAACATGATAAAGATATTGCCTTAGCAATTCGATATGCGACTGACAATGGAGCACAAGTTATTAATATGTCATTTGGTAAAGCCTACTCCCCACAAGCAAAATGGGTGTATGAAGCACTTCAGTATGCTGATTCAAAAGGAGTTCTCTTAGTTCATGCTGCTGGAAATGACAATAAAAATGTGGATGTAGAATCTAATTTTCCAACTCCAAAATATTCATTTCAAACGACTGATTTTCAAAATTTCTTAACAATCGGAGCATCAACAAATACAATCACTAAACTAAAAGCTGAGTTCTCCAATTTTGGAACGAGTACAGTGGATATTTTCGCTCCAGGACAAGAGATTTATAGCACCCTGCCAGACAACAAATACAAAGATTTACAAGGGACTTCAATGGCCGCCCCAATGGTTGTTGGTGCTGCAGCATTTCTTAAATCTTATTTTCCAACTTTATCAATGACGCAAATCAAAACTGTTTTAACAACTAGTTCAATGAAATACAACAAAGAATTAGGTCAATATTCAAAAACTCCAGGGGTAATTAACTTAGTCTCTGCTGTAAATGCTTGTAAAAAATTAGAAAAAAAGAAATAATTCAATTGGTTTTAAATAACGATTATTTAAAGTAAAACCAACGTTTAATTCATTCATGAAAGTAATAGATCATTTAACAAATTCAAAAGATACACTGTTTTCTTTTGAAATATTACCCCCGTTAAAAGGAAAGAGTATTCAGTCAATTTTTGACGGGATTGATCCCTTGATGGAATTCAATCCGAAATTTATTAATGTAACCTATCATCGGGAGGAGTATATCTATAAGGAACGAGAAAATGGTTTATTAGAGAAAATTGCGATACGGAAAAGACCTGGAACAGTTGGTATTTGTGCGGCCATCATGAATAAATACAACGTTGATGCAGTACCCCATTTGATTTGCGGTGGGTTTAGTAAAGAAGAAACTGAAAATGCGCTGATCGATTTACAATTCCTTGGAATTGATAATGTGTTAGCTTTAAGAGGGGATTCAATTAAAACTGAAAGTACTTTCCGTCCGCATAAAGATGGTCATGGATTTGCCGTTGACCTGATTAATCAAATTTCGGAAATGAACAGCGGAAACTACATTGTTGATGATGTTCAATTAGAACAGACAGACTTTTGTATTGGAACAGCAGGTTATCCAGAAAAGCACTTTGAATCCATGAATATGACTACCGATTTACACTATTTAAAAGGAAAAGTTGATGCTGGAGCAGAGTATATTGTTACACAAATGTTTTTTGACAACCAGAAATATTTCGAATTTGTAAAAGCTTGCAGGGAAATTGGCATTACCGTTCCAATTATTCCAGGAATTAAGCCAATAAAAAATTTAAACCATATCACTTTTTTACCAAAATTCTTCAAAATAGATTTTCCAAATGATCTTTCACGGGCTTTATTAACATGTAAAGACAACAAGGCAGTTGAACAAGTTGGCATTGAATGGGGAATCAAACAATCACAGGAATTGAAAGCCGCAGGTGTTCCTTGTATTCATTATTATACAATGTCAAACTCAACTTCCGTTAAATCAATAGCAAATGAAGTTTTTTAAAATTACGATTAAGCAACCAATTATTTTTCTTGCTATTCTTGTTTCATTTCATGGATTCTCGCAAAAGCATGTTACCGGATTAACAAATACGGTGGTTATAGGCCAATTTGATAAAGCTGAAGATCGATTTTCAGTTGAGATTAATACCACAGAATTACTTGTCGCAAACGGAATCAAAGCTATGCCTTCACTAAACTTGCTTAAAACAGGAGCAGATACTCGATTGTTAAGCACCGACTCATTAAAAGCACTCGTAAAATCGAAGGGATTTGACACCTATCTTATTGTTTCTGTTAGGGGTTACGATAAACGATTTCAAAAATCCGAGAGACAAGTAACACTAGAAGAGGCATTAGGGTTTGGTAATTTGTTTCATTTGTATCGAAATGAAGCCACTTCTGTAACTTTTGAATTTACATTTTTTAAAGAAAATAAAATTATTTTCAGAGATATTATGCGGTGCGAAGGAGTTTCAGATAGAAATACTGTTTTGAAAAAATACAGAAAGAAACTAAATAAACGAATCCAAAAAAATTGGCACGGAAAGTAACTCAGGTTACATAAGATTAAGCGGTTATTTTATAGTTTTGTACAATAAATTCGGGCAATGAAAAAAGGTACAAAAATATATAGCATACTGCATTTCAAATGTCCTCAATGTCAGGAGGGAGCGTTTTTAATATCCACCCCTTATGATTTAAGAAAGTTAGGTGATGTGCGTGAGGAGTGTGATTTTTGTGGGTTAAAATACGCCAAAGAGCCAGGATTTTATTATGGGGCTATGTATGTTTCCTACGGTTTAGGAGTTGTCCTTTTTGTAACTATTTGGGCTTCATGTAATTGGTTTTTCAACGATGTGTCAGTTTGGTTACAAATTGGATTAGTGGTTATATTTTCAATTTTACTAGGTCCTTATTTATTTGCATTATCAAAAATTATTTGGGCTAATTTATTCATAAAATATGACGCTCATGCTAAGCTCGACGGACAAGCAAAAACTCATTCATAATACCATTGGGCATTTGCTTGAACCAGCGCTCATTATTGAAATGGGAGAGGTTGGTAGAATTAGAGAAACTGCAGCGGATGAAATAATCATACATGTGGGAGACGAACTCAAAATGATTCCCATTGTAATTTCAGGATCCATAAAAGTTTCACGAGAAAATAATGAAGGCGATGAGTTATTGCTGTATTATGTCGAGGGGGGAGATATTTGTGCAATGACTCTTCAATGTTGTGTGCGAAAAATTGATAGTCACGTTAAAGCCACAGCCATGGAACCATCGCTTATTATGATGTTTCCTGTTGAAAAAATGGAGAGGTGGATGGATACATATAAAAGTTGGCGTGAATATATTTTACAAAGTTACCATACTAGGCTTACCGAGTTAATGGAGACAATAGATGCCATTACATTCATGCGCTTGGATGAGCGGCTACTAAAATACCTTACGGATCAAGCGAAACTATTGGGAACTCTAGAATTACATCATACACATCAACAAATTGCCGACGATTTACATTCCTCCAGGGTTGTAATTTCTAGGTTGCTTAAACAACTTGAAAACAAAGGAATAATCGACATTCACAGAAACAAACTTCTCTTAAAAGATTTCTAATTCGACAGTTTTTGATAATTTAGGGTCGATTTTTGTACTATTTTCAAAATTAATCGTTCTAATTATCTTTTACACTCTTATATGCATACCAAAACTCTTTTCACATTCTTACTATTAATCACAGCATCAAGCAGTTGGTCGCAAAAAGGAAATAGCAGAGCGGGAACTTCTCAAAAATTTGATCAGGTAATAACGAGCATACAAAATATGTATGTGGATCCCGTTGAAACAGAAAAACTTACTGAAGATGCCATAATTGGATTATTAGAAAAACTAGATCCTCATTCCACATATATTTCCAAAGAGGAAGCAGCAGATGCACAATCACAAATTGATGGGAGTTTTGTTGGAATAGGTGTTCGCTTTCAAATTGTGAAAGACACCATTATGTTTGTCAATACTATTCCGGGTGGCCCCTCCGAAAAAATTGGAGTGCAAGCAGGAGATCAATTAATAGAAGTTGATGGTGAGCCAGTTGCAGGAATTGGAATAAAAAACAGTGATGTCCGAAAAAAACTGATGGGTATTAAAGATACAAAAGTGAAAGTAACAGTGAAAAGAAAAGGAACAAACCAGTTGTTAGATTTCAACATTACCCGCGATAAAATCCCAATTTTCTCTGTTGACTCATATTATATGGTTGACGATAAAATCGGTTATATTAAACTGAATAGTTTTTCAAGAAGCACCATGGAGGAAATGAAAAATGCCCTGACATCGCTTAAGCAGAAAGGGATGAAGCAATTGATTTTAGATCTTCAAGATAATGGTGGCGGTCTTTTAAATGTTGCCCAAGAATTGGCAGATGAGTTTCTTTCAGGTAATAAATTAATCGTTTATTCTGAGGGTAGAATGCAACCAAAATCTGAACTGCGTGCCAATAATAATGGAATGTTTGAGAAAGGTGAGTTGATTGTTCTTGTTGATGAGTTCTCGGCTTCTGCGAGTGAAATTGTGTCAGGAGCAATACAAGATTGGGACAGAGGATCTATTGTTGGTAGAAGAACTTTTGGAAAAGGATTAGTACAGCGTCCGATTGATTTAATCGACGGATCTGAAATCAGATTAACAATTGCTCGATACTATACCCCTACAGGGCGCTTTATACAAAAGCCGTATGATGATCCTGAACGATATAAAAAGGATATCGCACAACGCTATTTGAGTGGGGAATTAATGCATGCAGACTCAATTAAACTACCTGATTCATTGAAATTCAAAACGATGATCACCAAAAGAGATGTTTATTCAGGAGGAGGAATTGTTCCTGATTTCTTTGTGCCGCTGGACACGTCTGATATCACTGATTATTTCTCTCTATTAAATCGCAGTGGAATGTTTAATAATTTTGGATTAAACTATGTCAATCCACAACGCGAAAACTTAAAATCAAAATACCCCGATTTTCAAAAGTTTAAAAAAGATTTCAAAACAGATCAAGAATTTATGGATGCTTTTTTCGCCCATGTAGCAAAGGAAAAACCTGAATTAATTTTTGATGCTAAAGAGTATGAATTGAGTAAAAAATTAATCCAAACCCGCTTAAAAGCCGAGATTGCACAGAATTTATGGGATTATTCCGAATTTTATGAGATTTATAACAGTAGAAATGAGATTTTACAAAAAGCAATCAACATTCTTCAAACTAAGGAATATTTAAAAGTAAACTTAGATCGAAATTAAGATAATTTATATTCTACCTGTAATCGCTCGAGTTCCCTAGTTACTTGTATATTCGGGTTTACTTTAATGTTTTTCGCATTCATTAATATATCTAATTTATCCACCGGATCGTACACAGTGAATTGAACATTACACGTTCCCTCATTGGCCAAAAACAGGGTGTTCAAATCATTAATCAATGTATTGTTCAATGTTGAAACGGTTAGTTTTAGGTGCAAATTTTTAGCCCGTTTATCTCTAAATTGATCCAAGAGCTCAATAGAATGAATTGAAAATTCCAATTGGTTTCGGAAACGATTCGGTTCAATTCTGCCTTTTATTGCAATAAAAATTCCTGGAGTTAAGAAAATCTGAAAGCGTAAAAAGCTCTCTCCGAATATAAATAACTTGTGTGAATCTTGGTAATCTTCAATTACCATTGATCCAAATTTATCTCCTTTTTTTGTCAATCTCTGTTCCGCATCAGTAACGATTGCTGCCAAAACAATATCTTTTCCTTTATAGGTTTCCGGGTCTTTTAGCATAGAAACACTTCCTGTGCAGAAGGAATCAATTTCCAATTTATAATCATCCAAAGGATGACCAGAAATAAAAATTCCGACAACCTCTTTCTCCCGATTTAATTTCAGCATTGAGCTCCATTCCTCAGCATTAGGAATTGTTGGTTCAGGTGTTTGAATCATCTCCGGTTGATCAAAAATCGTTCCTTGTCCAGATTCTTGCTCGCCTTGAAAGTTACCTCCAAACCGAATTGCGTTATCAATGAATGATCGGCCATTTTGGTCTTCTGCAAAATACTGAGCTCGATGTATTCCTCTAAACGAATCTAAAGCCCCTGCATAAACAAGGCTTTCAATTGCCCTTTTGTTGCAGATGCGTAAATTACTTCTCTTGGTGAGATCAAAAATTGATTTGAATGGCCCATTTGCGAATCGTTCATCTACGAATGAATCAACAGGAGCGCTCCCCAATCCTTTTATTGCACCTAAACCAAATCGAACTGCTCCATCTTTATTAACCGTAAAAGTATAATTTGACTCATTGATGTCAGGACCTAAAACTGGTAATCCCATGCGCCTACATTCCTCCATAAAAAAGGAAACTTGCTTAATATCATTCATGTTATTACTCAACACAGATGCCATATATTCCGCAGGATAATTTGCCTTTAAATAGGCCGTTTGATAAGCAACCCAAGCATAGCAGGTTGAATGTGATTTGTTAAATGCATAAGATGCAAATGCTTCCCAGTCACGCCAGATCTTCTCCAATTTATCAACTGGATGCCCTTTTTGAGCTCCTTGTTCAAGGAATAAAGGCTTCATTTTATCCAAGGTAGGGCGGTCTTTTTTACCCATCGCTTTTCGTAAAGTATCTGCTTCTCCCTTTGTAAACCCTCCTAGTTTTTGTGATAAAAGCATTACTTGCTCTTGGTAAACCGTAATTCCATAGGTTTCTTTGAGGTATTCCTCGCAATCATCAACATCATAAACGATGGGTTCCTCTCCGTGTTTCCGTTTGATAAATGCCGGAATGTATTCCAATGGTCCCGGTCTATACAACGCATTCATCGCTATTAAATCGGCAAATTCAGTAGGTTTTAATTCCCGCAAGTATTTTTGCATACCGGGAGATTCATATTGAAAAATACCTATCGTTTCACCCCGTTGAAATAATTCAAAGGTCTTAAGGTCATCAACAGGGAAATTATCGGGATCAAGGTCTATGCCGCGTAGTTCTTTCACAAAACGCACTGCATATTTAATTAAGGTTAACGTTTTTAAGCCAAGAAAGTCCATTTTCAATAATCCGGCAGATTCTGCCACTGAGTTGTCGTATTGCGTACAGACCATTTCAGAATCCTTTGCCGTTGCAACCGGAACAAAATTGGTAAGGTCATCTGGTGTGATAATTACTCCACACGCATGGATTCCTGTATTTCTGACTGAGCCTTCAATATCTCGAGCTCTTTTCAATACTGCTGCTAATAAATCGTTTCCTTCAGCAATTTTTCGTAACTCTTTGGCTGATTGAAGGTCTTCTTGACTTAATTTAAATTTATCCGCTAATTCAATATCAGAAAAAGAGAAAAGTTTCTTCAATGAAATATCAGGGACTAATTTTGCCAATCGGTCTGCATCTGGCAACGGTAAATTCATCACACGAGAAGCATCTCGAATAGCAGACTTTGCCGCCATTGTACCATATGTAATTATTTGCGCAACTTGATTTGAGCCGTATTTATTAATTACATATTCGATTACTTTGCTCCTGCCTTCATCATCGAAATCAATATCAATATCGGGCATGGAAACACGATCTGGATTTAGAAAACGCTCAAAGAGTAGGTCGTATTTTATGGGATCAACATTCGTGATTCCTGTACAATATGCCACAACGGAACCGGCAGCAGACCCACGACCAGGCCCCACTGAAACATCCATTTCACGAGCAGCATGACAAAAATCTTGAACAATTAAGAAATACCCCGGATACCCTGTATTTTCAATGGTTTTTAGCTCAAAATCGATTCTTTCTTTAATCTCAGGAGTCACTTCGGCGTATCTTTTTTCAGCCCCCAAATAAGTCAAGTGTCTTAAGAAATTATTTTCACCTCTTTTACCACCATCTGTTTCATCTAGCGAATCCGTGAACTCTGTTGGAATATCAAATGCAGGGAGCAATACTTCACGAGCAAGGGTGTAGGGTTCACATTTTGCCATAATTTCTGGCACAGACAAAATGGCCTCAGGTAAATCAGCAAAAAGCGCTTTCATTTCCTCAGAGGTCTTAAAATAATATTCGTTATTATCTAGTCCATAACGGAAACCACGACCACGACCTTTGGGAGTTGAAACAAGTTCTCCTTCCTTCACGCAAAGCAAAACATCATGTGACTCCGCATCATCTTTATTCAAATAATATACATTATTAGTCGCTACTAACCGGACATTGTGTTTTTTAGAAAATGAAATTAGCGTTTCATTGACTCTATTTTCCACTTCCAAAGAATGGCGCATGATCTCAAGGTAAAAGTCAGATCCAAATTTTTCCTTCCACCAAAGCAATGATTCTTCAGCTTGTTTCTCTCCAACATTTAAAATTAGACTTGGTATTTCACCGAATAGGTTCCCTGAAAGGACTATCAAGTCATCCTTGTATTGCTCAATCACATTTTTATCTATTCGAGGAACATAGTACATTCCTTTAGTGTATGCGATTGAGGCCAGTTTAATCAAATTTTGATACCCTCTTTTGTTTTTAGCTAATAGGACAATTTGATAATACCCCTTATCATTTGAACTCTTTTCATTTAAATTTCGACAAACATTAAACTCACAACCAATGATTGGTAATATATCTGGTTTATCAAAATGCTCACCGTTTTCTTCTGCAGCAAGTCGTTTTTCTTTTAGTTTTTTATTGTATACAGAAATGGCTTTTTCAAAATGAAAGGCAGCCATCATATTTCCTGTATCCGTTAAGGCAATTGCAGGCATATTTAACTCAGCCGCCTTTTCAACCAACCGTTGTATATCTATAGTTGACTGTAAAATCGAATATTGAGAATGGATGTGTAAATGAGAAAAACTCACCTCACTGAGGTCAATATTTGGAATCGGTTCAATGGGGACAGTCTTGTTTTTATTGGCTTGTTCACGCAATTTATCTGCTTCCGTTTTCAAATTCATGTGCTTCAATCCTATCGCTTGAATTACTATTGGATTAGCATTCTGGAATTTAAGCAAGTAATCAGGTTCTTGGCGCAAGTCCTCTACTGAAAAATGTTCTTTTCTAACTAATTCGAAAAAACATCGGGTGGTTGCTTCAACATCAGCTGTAGCGTTGTGCGCTTCATTGAATGGCGTTTGAAATAAAAAACTATGTAACTCTGTTAAAGTAGGAAGCTTAAACTTTCCAAATCTACCGCCTGAAAGCTTACACAGCTCAGCCGTTTTTTCTGTGCAAGTATCTAAAACAGGATACTTTGTTAGGGGAGAATCTAGACCAAGCCTTACAAACTCACAACCGAGAACATTGAGATCAAAATTTAGATTTTGTCCAACTACGAAGCGTGCCTTTGCTAATTCCGTCTGAAAAATAGTTAAGACATCTGATAATGAATCCCCGTAAAGACTTGCTAAATCAGTTGAAATGCCATGAATTTTTTCGGCATCGTAGGGAATATTAAACCCATCGGGACGGATTAAAAAATCGCGTTGATCCACCAAATTACCCATTTCATCATGTAACTGCCAAGCGATTTGAACAACTCGTGGCCAATTTGCAGTGTCTGTAATTGGAGCGGTAAAACTCCTTGGTAAACCGGTGGTTTCGGTGTCAAAAATTAGGTACATGGAAAATTATAATGGGACTTTAAAGTTAGCATAAAATCTGTAAGGAATTTTTACTGACCAAAATAATTTTCCATGAAACCACGATTTTTTCATGTCAATTCGATAAATTAATCCGATAATACTTTGTATTGATTCCATGCGCTAATTGAATTGTATTACTTTTGTCTTATTACGATATTAATGGTAATTAATTTTTGAATATCAGGTGAAAATTGCTCTATTTGGTAATCCAAATACTGGAAAAAGTTCCGTATTTAATCTGTTGACAGGTTTGCGTCAACAGGTTGGGAATTTTGCAGGAGTTACAGTAGATAAAAAGTTTGGGAATTTTAAAATTGGTCAAACAGAACATCGGATTATTGATTTCCCCGGCACGTATAGTATTTATCCGCGAACGGAGGACGAAGGTGTTGTTTATTCCGTTTTAACTGATCGTAATCACGATGATTTCCCGGAATTGGCTCTAGTCGTGCTTGATTCATCTCAACTTAAGCGAAATCTATTACTATGTAGTCAATTATATGACCTACAGATACCCTTGATATTAGTTGTTAATATGGGTGACATTGCCAAACAAAGAGGTATTACCATTGAAATGGATGCGCTTGCAGCAATTTTCCCAGGAACAAAAGTAGTTTCAACTAATGCCCGTATTGGACTAGGAAAAGATCGATTAATTGATGCTATTTCGAACTTTGATTTTCCGTCAACAATTGAATTATCTAATTACAAACCTGCTCCAATTGAAAATTCACAGGAGCAAATTGAAGAGACAAAAAAAAGAGCATCTTGGATTGATTCCATTTTGCCACAAATTCAAATTCTATCTCCTCAACAGGAACCTCATCGCCATTTTCTTGATAAAATCTTGGTTCATTGGTTTTGGGGTTATTTGATTTTCGCTGCAATTCTACTGGTTGTTTTCCAATTTATCTTTGCATTTGCGACCTATCCAATGAATGCTATTGATCTGCTTTTTTCTACCTTATCCGATTTAACTCAAGAGAATCTTCCACATGGAGTTTTCACTGATTTACTCAGTCAAGGGATTATACCTGGTTTGGGTGGAGTTGTTATTTTTATTCCTCAAATCGCCTTACTATTTTTCTTTATTTCCATTTTAGAAGAAACGGGCTATTTATCACGGGTAGTATTTATAATGGATCGATTGATGCGGCCATTTGGGTTAAACGGTAAAAGTGTAGTTCCCTTAATGTCAAGTGTAGCGTGTGCAATACCCGGAATTATGTCTGCCCGAACGATTTCTGATTGGCGTGAACGATTGATCACTATTTTAGTCGCACCACTGATGAGTTGTAGTGCCCGAATTCCTGTTTACACCTTATTAATTGCACTTGTAATTCCCAATGAATCGATTGGCGGAATATTGAATTTGCGCGGATTGGTACTTTTTGGGTTATACGCTCTCGGCTTAGTCGCCGCATTACTTGTCGCCATTTTATTGAAGGGTTTTATCAAACGAAAGGGTTCCGGATTTTTATTGTTAGAATTACCGACTTTCAAAAAACCACGTATTCAAAACGTTCTAATTACCGTATTTGAAAAGGTGCGTGTATTTGTTTGGGATGCTGGAAAAGTGATACTAGCCATTTCAATTTTGTTGTGGGTGTTTGCTACTTTTGGTCCGGGAGATTCTATATCCAATGCCGAACAAATAGCAACAACGGAAGCCGTTAAAAAACGACTTACAAAAGATGAACAATCTCAATATATTGCATCTGCACGATTAGAACATTCCTACATGGGTATTTTAGGAAAAACGATAGAACCACTTATTCAGCCTATTGGCTACGATTGGAAAATAGGAGTTTCTTTGTTAACTTCTTTTGCGGCCAGAGAGGTTTTTGTTGGTTCGCTTGCTACGATTTATGCTGTGCAGGATGATGGTGATGAAAACCAGTTATTAATTGATCGATTGCGGAGAGATGTTCGCAAAGATGGAAGTAAAACTTACACACTAGCTACCGGTTGTTCATTGATGGTTTTTTATGTTTTTGCAATGCAATGTATGTCCACTTTAGCCGTGGTAAAACGAGAGACAGGGTCTTGGAAATGGCCCATTTTTCAACTTGTTTTTATGGGGATTCTTGCTTATTTAGGTGCGTTTTTCACTTTTTCAATTCTATCATGATTCAATTTACTCTCGTTCTAATTACTTTTTGTTTAGCTGGATTATTTCTAGGGTTAAGATTATTTAAAAAATTGTTTGCCAAACAAGAATGTGATGGTTGTTCAATGGGAAAAGCAACGCAAAAAGATTCATTATGAAAAGTGTATTTTTTATATTAGCTATTGTTTTTATTAGTACAGGTGTGTGGTCTCAAAAAAAGAAATGGCAATTCCCCTCATATGATGTAATCAGAACAGGACCTTATATTGGAATTCAAAAAGGAAATTATTTCAACGTGGAATGTGGTTTTGAGCGCCAATGGAAAGACCTGAAATTTCTTGGGTCTAAAACTACAGCACTTTACGGAGGATTGAATTTAAATCTCAAGAATGGAATAATTGGAACAGACATTGGAGGGTGGAAAAAACTAGGGTTTTTGGGGATTACATATGGCGGTGCTATTAATTATAGGACAAATTTCACTGTTTCAAAAGTTGGTTTTTCACCCATGATTGGGATTAAACTAAGTAAGTTTCATTTGCAAGTTGGGTATGAATTTCTATTTCCAACAAAAACGATACTAGAAACGAATGAATTTGTGATCAGCTTACGTTATAAGATTTCGTCTCAAAAGAAGATAAAAAAGAATTAGATTTCTTTTTCAAACAGGATTTGAAATGCTTTTTTGGATGACTCCTCACTTACTAAATCCAAATCACTTAACATGGAAATCACCTCATGAAATAGCGGTTTATTTAACTCCATATTGTAATTCCATTCAGTCTCATTCAACCAAGATTGAACTTGATTTTTTTCAAGGTGATAACGCCAAGAAAGAGTATTAGCAGCTTCCTCATCTGATTTTAACTGTTTTGCCCTTTCACCCACGACTTGACACATTTGATGAATAAGTTCAGAGTATTTTTTCGCTGTTTCATCTCTAACAGCTATCACAAAACATGGCCACGGTGTTACAACCTCACCAATACACTTGCATTTTCCTTGTTCAACAAAGGGGTGTGTTGTAAATTTTTCCCATAAAAATGCATCTGCTTCGTGATTGGCTAATGCCCATAATCCACCATAAATATCTCCAACAACATTAAATTGAAGATTTGCAGCATTCCAACCCGCTTGTTTTGCATGAACGAGTGCCATTAAATGCGAGCCTGAGCCATAACGAGATATTGCAAAGGTTTTATTTTGAAGATCAACGAGCGATTCAATCGGAGAATCAATTGGAACATGAACGCCCCAGCGCAAAGGTGAATTCACATATACTTGAATGATTTTTGCAGGTAAGCCCTCCAATATCGCCTTGGTAATGCCTTCTGTTAACAAAACAGCAATATCCAACGAGCCAATATCCAAGCCTTTGATCATTTGACCTGTTCCACCCGTCATATCACTCCAATGCAATTCAAGTCCTATTTTATTGAACTTCCCCTCTTCAATGGCAAGTCTCCAAGGTAAATTAAAATGTTCCGGAACCCCTCCGATTTTAAGTCCTTTCATACACTTATTTTATATCAACAAATTGCATTTCGTACAATTTTCTGTAGTATCCGTCTTGTTTTAATAAACTGACATGAGTTCCGACTTCTACTATCTTCCCTTTCTCCAACACTACAATTTTATCCGCTTTTTGAATCGTAGATAATCGGTGAGCAATTACAATAGATGTTCTTCCTTCTGTTAATCGTTCTGTTGCTCTTTGTATCAATTCTTCGGATTCATTATCAACACTAGACGTAGCCTCATCCAATATCAATATATGTGGATTATAAATATAGGCACGAATAAACGCAATCAATTGTCGCTGACCAACAGAAAGCACTCCTCCTCGCTCACCAATTACATAATCATACCCGTCTGGTAATTTTTCAATGAACTCATGCGCACCAACTGCTTTTGCGGCTAAAACAACTTGATTTCTATCAATTATGGGGTTACCTAAAGTAATGTTATTGTGAATCGAATCTGAAAAAAGAAAGACGTCTTGCAATACAATCGCAATGTTTTTTCTCAAGAGTCCCAATTCAATATCCTTGATATTGGTATCTCCTATAAAAATTTCACCTTCTTGATACTCATAAAATCGACCAAGTAAATTCACGATAGTTGATTTCCCGGCTCCAGTAGCACCTACAAAAGCAACCATTTCACTTGGTTGAATATCAAGATCAATATTCCGCAACACATATTCGTTTTCTTTATAGTAAAAACTAACATTTTTAAATAAAATGGGTTGATTAAAATCAACTTGTGCATTTTTACCTTCGGATTGTATGTGTTCATCTAAATCGATAATTTCAAAAATTCGTTCTGCACGAACTGTTCCTCTTTGAAGCACATTAAATTTGTCAGCCAATTGGCGAATAGGTCGGTATAATTGATGAATCCAAAGGGTAAATGCAATGATTTGACCGTACATTTCTTTGATTTCACTTGGGCTTTTACCAGCAATTTGTAAAGCTCCCCAAACCAATAGAAAAGCAATTGAGAGAGAACTTAAAATTTCAACAATAGGAAAGAAAATTGAATTTGCCCAAACCGCGTTAATATGCGCTTGACGATGCCCTTTATTAATTTCTTGAAATTGTTCGAATTCCTTCGATTGTCGGTTGAACAATTGCACCAAGGACATACCTGTTAGTCGTTCTTGTACAAATGTATTCAGTCGAGTAACTTGTTGACGTTCCAGTTGAAAAGAACTGCGCATGGCTTTAGCGAAAATACGTGTGGCAAAAATTAAAATAGGAATAGGAATTAACGTCATTAAGGACAATTCCCAATTGGTTGTAAACATCAAGGTTAGAACGAACAAAAGTGAAATCAAATCACCGGCAATTTCCATTAATCCTGAAGAAAAAACCTCGGTAACCGCCTCTAAATCCGAAACTACTCGGGTAACCAATGCCCCTACAGGAGTTTGGTCAAAATATTTCATTCGAAAGGACAAAATATGTTGAAACAACTTCTTGCGAATATCATGAATAACCGATTGGGCTAACAAATTAGAAAAATAACTTCCAATTAATTGAAAAACACCTTCCAAAAACAGTAATCCTAAAATCAATAATATCCAATTAACTAAAGCTTCTTTGTTTTGAGATTTGATAATGTAGGTATCAACCATGTTTCCAATCAATGCCGGACGAAGTGGCCCAAGAATAGAAAGTAAGACTGTACAGAAAATAGAAATTAGAAAAAACCTACGATAAGGCTTCGTGTAAGAAACCAAACGATAAAAAATAGAAATATTCAATTTACTTTTTGAAGCCATGGGTGCAAAATTACCGAAAAAGCCCTCATAAAGAGGGCTATTAACTTACAAATATTGATTTTGTTGATGTTATTCAATTACCAAGGTCTAATTGATTGGTGATTTATTGGTGGTGTTTTCATAATTGTTATATTGATTTATTAATTTTTAGCAATGACCATATTATTTTGAATATGAACTACTTTCGTTTCGAGAAGTTGTCCTTGAGATTTGAACTTTATGTAATAATAACCATCTTTCAGTTCGTTTAAACTAATTTGATGGGCATCAAAAACAGGAAAGGAAGGCATGAAAGGTTCGCCACTTTCCATAACAATTTCTAATTCATCATACCGATTATCATTCCACATTACCGTTATTGCATTGGTTGCAGGGTTTTTTGCAATTTTAACAACACTAAAGGCTGGCTGAGAAGCAGAATAATTACGTTGTGCGTAGGAAGAATTCACGGATGCAAAACAGGCAACCATGAATAAAAAAGTTAAGGCAAGTGCTTTCATAACATGTGTATTAATTGATTTGAATTCTTGTTTCATGAGACAAAGATGTTGTGTTACTCACTACCAACAAAACAAATAATTGAAAACAACATCAATTTACATGATGCTATAGAGAATGCCTTAAGCAAAATTACTTAGAGAAATCAAAAAAAGTCTATTTTTTAAGCTTAGAGAGTATATTGGTAGTAGAAAAACCCTGGACTAAATCAATCGTTTCAACCGTTCCGCCACATGAACGCACAAAATCGGAACCAACTATAAAGCGTTTAGCAGAAGTATCCTTTTCGGTCGCATCATAATCTCCGCCTTTTACTAATACATCTGGGCACAATTCTTCAATAAGATTTAAAGGTGTTGAATCATTAAATAGTACAACGGCATCAACAAAACCTAAGGCAGCCAACACAAGCGCCCGTGATTCTTCATCATTTACAGGTCGATTTATGTCTTTATTCTGCAACCGAACAGAAGCATCATCATTTAATCCAACAATTAATCGATTACCAAAAGATGCTGCTTTAGCCAAATACGTCACATGACCTGCGTGAAGAATATCAAAACAGCCATTTGTAAACACTAATTTTTCATTCTTCATTTTCCACAATAAACAACGTCGTTTTGCCTGCTCAATTGTCAGAATTTTTTGAGAAATAAATTCAAATCTGCTCATTAATAGAAATTGTTTATGGAAGATAGTTTCTTGAAATTAACCCAATCAAAACTAATAAAACGGTTTGAGATACCCAAATCAGTTTCCTAGAAGCATCGTTAGTTATATTATCCTTGATAAAAAAGACTTAATCGATTGAGTTTGTTTCCTCATCAGGGAATACCAAGCAAGGCTTAAACGATTTTGCTTCTTCGAAATCCATAAAACCATACCCAATAATGATGATTTTATCGTTTACAGAAACTCTTCGAGCCGCTGGTCCGTTCAAACAAATTGTTCCTGAATTATAATCCCCTTTGATAACATATGTTTCCAAACGCTCACCATTATTAATGTTTACTATCTGAACGCGTTCTCCTTCAATAATATTGGCAGCTTGCATCAATCGTTCGTCAATGGTAATACTTCCGATATAATTTAATTCTGCTTGGGTTACGCGAACACGATGAATTTTTGATTTTACGACTTGAATTAACATAGATGAATTTAACTCGGCAAAAATAAGCAAATCAATTGTAAATAGTTAAATGGGTAATTAAAACTTTGAATTCCAAATTTATTGAGCATAAAAAAACCTGAAAAAAGCGAAAGAATCAATTGATGCTATCACACTTTTCAGGTCTCCTGCAAGTAAATGTAAACCAAAAAATAAATTAACCGTTGTCAATTGTATTTAAAAGACGCAACAGAATAATTAAAGGTTGCTTCATTTCAATTTTTTCCAAATAATCGGCGAAAAAAATTGTTTTTTTTCTTTTCTGGCTCCATATAGGTGAATCTTATTCCGACATTGAATCGGAACTGATCTAATAAACCAGAAGTAGAATAATTAGCACTTCGAAATAATGAAATTGGCAAATATTTACTTGCATTTATGCTTATTCCCGAACATTTAAAGCCTGCCTTCAGTACTTCTTTCTGCTTAATACTTATTGTTGATCCCAGTCCTGCATTCAGATAAAAATCTACTGGATTAATTTTCGGAACCTCAACTAATCGTGATGATGCGGTTTGAAGAAAAGATAAGTTCACTCCTGGTTCTATCAAGGCATAAATGCTATTTCGTTTTTTGGAATAAGAAAACACTCTAACCCTTGTAGGAAGTGCTGCTCTCACCGCATGAATTTGCATAATATAGTGAGAAGCAAGTTCGGCTCTTGCATTCGTATATTCGAACGATGCATACGGTGAAATTAACCCTTTTCCTATTCCGCGAATGAATTTTAACTTTGGGCTTGCCATAATTCCTATTTGAAATCCAGCGGTGTATTTCTGTTGATTCAAATCAGTATTCATTCCACTCCAATGATAGTTATTCAATGAAATACCTGAATATACTTCACGATACTGCTCGAAAGATTTGAATGATATTAAAATCGTAAAAAAGAAAAATAGTGGGCGCATAATTTGTTGTTAAATTATCTCCCTAACGCACCATTTCTTTTTGGTTATTAAAAATTAAATTTTAATCCTTACTTAACTCAATATCTCCGGACAATTTTCCGTTATTCGATTTCCATTTGCCTGAACCAGAATAGGTAAATCCACCTCCATCAATATTGACCTCCTCGTATTTTTCAAAATACACGGTGAATACTCCGTCCCATTTATCATCACCAGGTTCAGAGAGCACCAATTTATAGACGATACAATCCAAGCATTCTCCTCCTCGATTTCTATCATCCGGATAAATTAAACCTTTTAAGGCACGCTTATTGGATCCAGCAACATTGTAACCTGTAACGGTTTTACCATCAATATTTTCAATAACTATTGAAAGATTTTTATCCCTCAATTTCCCGTTCCATTTACCTAATAAATACCTATATTCGCTTTTTACTGAATTAGTGTTTTTGGTTTCATCAACTCCTTTAGTTTCTGCTTGATTCGATGAATTGTTTTGACCACCCTTCAATTTTGCTTCCTCCAATTCAAGTTTCTTTTTTTCTAATTCTAATTTTTCTTTTTCCAATTCATTATTGGAAGCATTGTTAGTATCTCCACATGAAGAAAAAACAATCGAAATAAACAAGTAAAAAAATAGTTGATAAAAATAAGGTGGCTTCATATTGATTTTATTAATATCTCAAAAACAAGAATTTATTCTCATCGTTTGCTTATAATTGAAACCAATGATCGAAATGCAAACAGTATATTGAAAAAAAGCCTTTTTAAAGAAAGAAAAAATGAAAAAGAAGTGGTTGGTTCAAAAATGGAACATACAACCTCATTCAACTTTTGAAATTTATTGTAGGTAAGATCATCCACCATTTTGTTCAGCAATTGAATTGTTCTAAATTCGTAGGTTGTAAACAGAACCTCAACCCCACTTGGATGAAAACTTTAAGCACCCTTTTTTTTAGTTCGGGAATTGTTCTGTTGTTGTTTGGAGAAAGCTGCACTGAAACCAACAAACCTAAACCGAGAATCGAACGGGATTTACCCGGATCAACAGTAGAACAACATGTGGAAGAATCAAAGGTCGATTCACTCATCCAACACCTTGAGATTCCCTTTTTTCGGGAAAGCGAGCAAGTCATTACTCATTCTGGCTATGCGTTATCGTACAATGAAACGTATGAGCAAGCAAATTGGGTGGCATATGAACTCACAGCACAAGAAACTCAAAAGGCATTTGAACGAACCAATAAATTTTTGGTAGACCCGGCGGTTTCAACCGGCTCTGCCACGGATGCCGACTATAAAAAATCCGGATTTGATCGGGGACATTTGGCTCCAGCCGCGGATATGGGTTGGTCATCTACCACAATGATTGAATCGTTTTATTTTTCAAATATGAGTCCCCAGCTACCGGGATTCAATCGTGGAATATGGAAGAACTTGGAGAGTTTAGTGCGCGTCTGGGCTAATGAAAATGAATCGATTTATGTGGTTACCGGGCCTGTTTTTACAAATGGAATGAGCACGATTGGAGGGAATCAAGTGGCCATACCGAACTACTACTACAAAGTGATTTTGGACCACAAAAAGCCCTCGTTAAAAGGAATCGGTTTTATTCTTCCAAATGCATCCTCCAGTCTGCCCTTGCAAAATTTTGCGGTAAGTATTGATAGCGTTGAAAAGGTTACAGGAATAGACTTTTATCATTTGCTATCCGACGACCAAGAGGCTAACCTAGAAAAAACCGTTTGTATTTCCTGCTGGTCGTGGAAAACTAGCGGTAAATCCTATTCTTCAAGCACAAATGGTGTACAATGCAGTGGAATAACAAAAAAAAGGGAACGTTGCAGACGCAATACAACCAATGCAAACGGAAGATGCCATCAGCATCAATGAT
>CAMBBW010000009.1 GCA_945863425.1 Lishizhenia tianjinensis | reverse complement strand
TATTAAGTCCTCATCGCGTTTCGTTAACCAAAGCTCAGTCCCAACAGGACAGGTGGTAGCATAATGCATGTGTGAACCCTCATGTTTCGTTACTACTCTCAATAAATGTTCATTTCCATATTCTTTAGCAAGTTCTGGGCTCAGTTTTTCCCCTAAAGCTCCAATAGGAATAGAATCTCCACATGTTGAGTCTGTGGGTAAACCAAGACGGTTTAAATACTCTTCCCACGCTGGTTTATTATTAAATTCCTCGATAATATTTCCAGTAGACTTCGTAACGACCAATGGCTCTCCCACGGCAACAAAACCATGAGTTGCTTGTGTTTCCACTTTCAATGAAGAATCGCAAAATCCAACCATATATGCTCCATGTTCTGTAACTTGATTATCAACTCCTTGGTAATTGACAAATCCTTTCATGTTATCGGCAGATGTGGCTCCAAAAATTGTTACTTCTGAACCAAATACTTCTTCTATTCCTTTGATACAAGCATCGTCATCAATATCAATTCCAGATGCCAGAAAATAAATCATATTAATTCCATCACATTGAGATTTCAAGTTATGTGCCATTTCCTTTGATTTAACATAGGAATTATAACCAAAAATACCATCCGTACTTGCGATTTTAAACTCAGTACCTTTAATTGCCATTAACGCAATATCCTTCATTGATTCACTCACTCCTTCTTTCCCAACAACGCCGCAACAAGAAGCCGCAAGTATGCGCGCATTAGGGGCCATTTCTTTGGCTTGATACAAAATTTCTTGAAAATTATGCCCAATTGACGAATGAAAAATCAACAAATCAGCATTTGAAAAATGATCTCCCATGGATGCCTCCATTAATTCGGCAACACCTCTTTTTGTGTTAACCATACGTGTACTTGCAGAAAAGAATTGTAACATAGTATTTATTTAAATAATAGCAAAATTGGGCATTCAAAAGTTGCAAAAAAATGACTTTTGTTTGTATGGTTAAAATAAATAAGAAAAAACAGTAATAACTAGGGATGAAACAAATACCTCAACTTAATCATGATACAAAGTGCACAATACAAATTCATTTCTTTACAAATCGTTGAGTTGTTTTTGGAATGATTGTGCTAATATATCCCGATTAAAAAACTCACCCACGTATTTCCGAGCATTCTTCCCCATTTTCACGATCATTTCAGGATTTTCTGACAATAACCGAACTTGTTTTGCTAATTCATTAGCATTTTCTGGCTCAAAAAATAGCCCAGCTTGAGCTTTCGTTATAAAATGATTTCGCGCCTCGCCATCAACCCCCAATAACAAAGGTTTTTCCATTGCCAATGCTTTAAAACTTTGGAGGGAATCGAGTTGAAATTTATCGAATAATAAGGTTAGAGAAAGGAATATCATCTAGTCATTTGCTTATTCCTTTCAGATGGTTTTTTATTCAAAATGAAAAAATCAAATAAACCTCTCAGATACCCAAAACCATAACTCAAATGAAGAATTGGAAAAACTAGTGCAATTTGATAAAACTCGATGTCTTTCGTTTTTACTTTGTATGAATTAATGAGATTTAAAATTAGATATATGATTAGTGGCATTAGAGCTACCAACCCAAATAAATTCCCAAGAAAAAACACAAATGGAAAAAGCATAAAATAAATAACAAAGCATGGTGGCACTATCTGGCGAAGCGTAGTTATTATACGATGTTTTTTATTTACAAAGACCTTCCAGTAGCCATATTGAAAAAATTGTCTCCATAAATTTTTATAATTTCCTCTAACGAAATATTTCAAAAAAATTCCTGCCTCAAAATAAATCTTACCCGAGGCTTTTGTTACTCTAAAATTAAAATCATCATCCTGATTTCGAATAAGAACCTCATCGAAAAAACCAATTTTTTCAAAAACATGATAAGGATACATTGGACTTGTAACGGTATCGGTAAAACCAGATACTTTTAACGTTCTAAAATTACCTATCCCCATCCCAAAACTTGTTGACATCGCCAAAGAAACTGCCTTACTCACTTTAGATGTATATTCATTTATTATCTTTCCCCCAACGCACCAAATAGAAGAATCTTCTTGAAGTATTCGAACGCACTCAATTAAATAATTCTCGGATATTATATGCCTAGCACCAATGATCTGCACATAATCTACTTTTCCTCCTGCATAAATCCCTAAGTTAAAGGCAAATGGAGTAAGTTGTTTCTCATTATTAATTAAATAAACATCGCTAAATTCCTGCTGCAAAGCCTGAACTATTTCACGAGTACCATCGTCACTCATTCCATCAACTACATAAATCTTTGAAATAAAATCATCAGGAAGAAAAGCACTATTTATAGCCCTAATGCACTCTTCAATGTATAGTTTTTCATTTCGGCAAGGAATTACAATCGATATTTTTCGCATAAAAACTTTCCTGATAAGTCAACAAATTTAAGGTAAAATAAATACTGATTATATTCTTAGAAATAAACTTTCGCTCAAAAGAGTAAAAGCAAAACCTTGCGAAGGATAATATGAGGTATTTAGTTGTAACGTCATTAATCTTTTGTGAAAAATAGCCAAGTTGAAAAAAATGCAAAAACAGGAGCAGATGATCCCACATCAAGAATATCGTATCCAAATCCACACAAAACGAGCGACAGGAAAAATGGAAATTGCCCCATCCGATTATATTTGACTAGCTTTTTAAGCAGTATGAATATGAAAAAGAAATATATGAGAATTCCAAAAAATCCATTCTTTACTCCAATTCTGAGATACTGATTATGTGGTGCAGTATGTTCTTTTGCGTTACACGGCATTTTTTCTTGGTTATAAATTGAAAACATTTCATCGCGCCAATCTCCTGTACCAACTCCCAATATTGGATGTTGTTTCAAAATTAACACACTTGTTTTTACCGCATTCAATCGAAGAGAAGTAGAAGACATACAATTCATGGATAAGGTATCTTTTCTGGTGACAGACATATCCTTTTTGCCTAATTGAATCGTTTCTTTTGACACTACTTGAAACCTTCCTTGAAAAACAGGAAATAGAAGAAGTAATGAACAAAAAGCACCAACTAGGAGGACATCAAACTTGTTTTTACGATTCCAATAATAGAGAAAAGACGCGGCTAAAGCAAGGTAGAAACAAACGATCACGATACGACTTTGCAAGAGCAATAAACCAACCGTTAAAAAGAAAATAACGCTAAAATATCCAAGTAATTTAGTACGTGAAAGAATGGCATTCCGATTAATCCTACAATCAATAACTAATAAAATTCCCAAAAGCGTCAATACTGAAAAAATATTCGTGTCTGAATCGAGATAGGCATAAAAGAAATCGTTAATATTTCCACCATTCAAAAAACGAATTGTGGAAGCATACAAATCCATTAAAAAACGTAAAACAAGACCTGAAACGAAAAAGGCAATTACCTTTGGCTCAATTGTTTTTAACCGATTTTTCTCCATTGAAAATAGGGTAATCGGAAAAATGAAATAAGGCATCATTCTACCTAAATCTCCCATACCTTGCTTAAAATTTGACGTGTAAACAAGACCAAATAAAGTCAGTCCGAAGGGAATTAAAGCGTAATAAAAATTTCTAGTTGGAATAAGTGAACCTTTTTCTTTTCGAATCCAACATTCCCTCAACCATGCAATCACTAATACAAGTAAGGCAAAAGGAAACAAGTGCATAAAAACAATTGCAGCCGCATTTATCAAAATGGCAATTTCTAACAAACCAATCGAGCGGATGAAACTTTTCATGAATACGAAGATAAAGGTTAAGTTAAGGTAACACTTCGAAATAAATACTTTTTTGACTATTCATATTTTATCATTGCTCAAATCAACCAATTTTTAGATTAACAATTTTTCATCTATGTTGAGCAAAACCTGAATAAAATGCTTTTAATTTAATAAATTCCTTCTCCCAATTATAAATGTTTTTCGCTGCCAAAAGTCCATTTTTACCTTGATTTCTGGTTACTGTTGAATTTTCAAGCATTTCAATTAATGAAGCCCTTACAGCACTAACATCCATTGGGTCAACGCATTTTCCGCAGTTTGACTGAAAAATGATTTCTCTCCAGAGCGGAAAATCACTTGCTAAAACGGCTGTGCCCGAAGCCATGTATTCAAACATTTTAATTGGATATGCCTCAACATAACTTTGTGTTGGATGTAGAGTAACAATCCCAATTTCACTTTGATTCAAAATTGACGCTATTTCAGTTCGACTTACTTGTCCAAAAAATTGAACATTTTCCCAACCTGGTAAATTCATTACAGTTTCTTTTAATTCATCAGATTCAAAAGTCCCTGCCAGTAGTAACCTAACCTCTATTTTATCGATTGCATTAACTAGCTCTATGATTCCTCGAGTTCGAAAAATCCCACCAACATAGCAAATTGTTCTTGAGAACCTATTTTTTTCTAAAATGTTGAGCTCCAATAAATCAGGATAATTTGCAATCATTTCAACATTGGGCTGAAATTTTCTAAATCTATTGCAAATTAGAGGAGTTACTGAAATGACACCATCCAATCTGGAACAAACGAAACGTTCATAAATAGCATAAAGTTTGGAAATTAAAACCCGTTGATAGCTTGGTATCCAAATTTTATCCATTAATTGCTTTGGGACATCTTCATGCGAATCAAAAATAACGCGCGCACCTGTTTTTTTTTTCAACTTTAAGGCAATTGTCAGTAATTCAGGATCATGTAAATGGTATATATCAGCATCTTGCTTTATAGCGAGACCTAAAGCTTTTTTAGAAGCCAGGCGTATACGGGAACTTCTATTTTGAGCATCCAAAGAAAAACTAATGATATTGACACCACTTTCAACTCGTGTTTCACAATTTGGAACAATACAACTTACCTGAAAATCATTACTCGTTGCAAGACTAACACACATCTTATGAAAAATACGTACATCTCCATCAGGATGAACGGTTGTAATATGGCAGATTTTCATAATTGAGAATTAATTATTTTTTCATAAAGAGAAATAAATTTTTTTCGATTCGCCTCTTTTGTTCCGTCTTTTTGAATAATGATTTGATTCATTGACCTGACCTTTTCTCGATCTAAATCAAATGCTGGTGTTAAAAAATCGGCATCTAATTCGGCAACAATACTTCCATTGATTTTATCTTTTATCCATTCGCGGTTTGAAGGAAGATCAGATAAAATTGGTATGCAACCATAGGCCATTGCCTCTAATAAACTTATACTAGTTGCATCAGATTCGGGAATTGAAATCCAAAATGTAGACCGCGCATACCAATTACGATTTGTTTCAGAATCAACCCATCCAATAAATTCAACTGAATCTCCCAAATGAAGTTCTCGTACAATTTTCTTGAGATTTTCTGTTTCGGTTCCAGTCGCACCAATAACTAAACGCCAATCAGTAGTTGAATTTTTTAAGCGAAACGTATGAAAAGAATAAATAATAGTTGCGACTCGATACAAAGGTTTATGCAATCTATTTGAGTAGAATAAATTCTCTTTTTCTTTTTCAATCTGAAAAAGTTCAATTCCAAAGTTTGCGACTAAAACCTCTTTTGATTCGACTAATAATTCCTTCAACTCTTCAGCTAGGTTAATTGAATCAGCGGTGAAATAATTAAATTTATTAATATAAAAACGCACAAATTTTCCCCAAAAAAAATTCTTTTTTGGCAAAATAAAGATATCGCTTCCCCAAGCTGTAAGGACGGTGTTTGCTCGTTTTCCTATAGCCAAGGCAGCATAAAGAGCATAACTATTGGCTTGATGAACGTGAACAATAGTTGGATTATATTCTATAACAATCCGACGAATTTTGGACGGTGAGATAAATAGTGAAGAGAGTTTTAAATTAAAACTTACTATTTCCTGTCTTACTTTTTTTTCTTGATTCCGTTCATTTGTAATCAATAAAACATCATCAAAATGAATTGAAACTAATTCAATAAAATTGAAGGTGTGCACTGAATTTGAACCTATTACCAATAGCTTATTCATGCTTTACTTCATATAAGTTTGATTCAATTCCTGAAATTCAGTTAACCATTTGTTATCTTTATCACGAACATCTCCTGTTACAACAGCTGGATTACCCGCAATAATTGAAAAATCCGGAAATTCACCTTTCACATAGGAATGCGCAGCTATCAGGGATCCTTTTCCGATTGTTGTATTGGGCATAATTACCGTAAATGGCCCCACAAAAGAAAAATCCCCAATGGCGACTGATCCTTTGATATATCCAATATGATCATTGTGTTTCGCATATGAAGATCCATACAACCTTATTGATTGATGACTAGAATGAGTTGTTATGCTTACAAAAGAAGTAATTTGACAACCTTTACCCAATTGGATTCCATTGCTTGCTTCTATATAATTATGATGCCCAATGTAAACATGATCTTCAACCTTTAATTGCTTTGGGTTATCAATAAAAGTTGTATTTCCAATACGAACACCTTGCACTTTAAGTCCCTGAAAATTGATTGTTTTGGACAACATTCGGGGTCGAGTGAAGACAAATAAAAGCTTAGCTAATCGGTATTGTAATCCTTGCCAAATTCGATTAATCATGTGCGATTTTTTTGAGTGTCCATGTTTTCCAAAATTACGAGAGATAATCCAAAAACAAATGCCACTAGCATACTAATTTTAGCATTAGACATTGGGTTATTCATGAAAGCCACTGAGGCAATAATAATTATTATCATACTTAGAAAACGAAAATGACTTATTCTTTTATAAAATGAAAAAATAGGCGTCAATAATAAGGATAGATATAAAAGTACTCCTTGTATCCCATATCTCCAAAGATAAAAGACATATTCATTTTCAGGATATAGCTTTTCACGATACATATATGCCTTGTTGGGACCATAACCAAAAATCGGATTCTCCATCCATTGGTGAATCAAACTAACCCAAACTTTTATCCTAGCAGCAAAGGAATTATTCTCGTGAATTTGGGGTTTTGTATTGAATAAATATTGCAATGCAATTGTATCAAGAAATGCTGATAAACCAAAAAACAAACACGTACAACTAATTTCAAACACAACTTCCAATGCGGTAGCCTTTCTCCATAAAACCCCGAGAACATAGAGGACAACCAATACTCCGATATCCGTTCGAGATTGGCACAAAATAACAAACAGAATACTTGTCAAAAAGAGAATTTTAAGTCTCGTATGTGTTAACAAATTCCAATTGCTTTCCTTATTTTTCAGTTCAATCAACAAAAAGGAATAAAAAGCAAAGAAAAAAAGAAATAATATCCCATTTATATTTGGATTCCCCATTGTACCAACTATGCGCTTTGGACCAGGGCCTCCTAACGAGTTTTTTCCAAAACTCAAAACATCTCTTCCATCCGTATCATATAATATTGTAATTATCTCATTGAAATAAAACAGATTAAACAAATGAAAGATATTAAATAGTACTAAACCTAAAAAACAAAAATTAATCCACTTGACCAGCGAATGATAGCGT
Source organism: Lishizhenia tianjinensis (assembly GCA_945863425.1). Classification (GTDB taxonomy): domain Bacteria; phylum Bacteroidota; class Bacteroidia; order Flavobacteriales_D; family Crocinitomicaceae; genus UBA952. The sequence continues at coordinate 24,945 of CAMBBW010000009.1, read as the reverse complement.
AAATTAGTTCGGAGAAAAAAAATAGTAAAAAGATAAACCACCCCAATTTTAGCCAATTTATGTATTTCCAAATACTCGCGATAGTCCTTGCAATTGGGGTTAGCAAAAATTGAAATCAAAATAATACTTGCCATCGCCATTAAAATAAGTACGAAGCGATCTATTAAATACCAGCGAACCAAGCATAATCTTAATCCCATAATTACGATAAGCAGTTCTTCTATCCCTAAAAACAACCCGCTATGTATTCGAATACTAGGAACAAATAAAATAGAAAATAAGGTTACAAAAAGAAGTATGCCGTCCATTTTCTCGGCCTTAATTGAGTTTGCTTCTAGTAAAATAAATGAGGATTTATGATTATTCATTTTTTAATCTCAGATCGTTTTTATAAACAAAAATAGAATAGAAAACGACACAAAACATCAACCAAACTGCTTGAGAATAAGAAATTATTTGCAGTGACAATGCAAAAATGGGTTCTGAATTCCCATAAAAGTGGGGAATTAACCACAAGGGAATTACCTGAATAAGCGCACTAATTATTCCAAAAACAAATGCTAATCGCTGAATACCAATAATGAGAGGCAAAGAAGAAATTGGTGAAAGAATAAAATTAACCAGTAACCAGAAAGACATTGTTTCTGAGTAACGTCCAGATAAAGCCCACGGAGCTCCAAAAACCCAACTAAAAATAGTTTCACCATAAAAATATAATGTTGTAAATGGCACAATGCTCAATAAAGTTAAAAAGCCAATTATCTTCGTAAATAGTGGTAGAATTGGTTCATTATTATTGTATTTCTTTACTACTTGGTTATAAAAAAGCTGACTTAGCGATACGCCAACCAACATCATAGGGATGCGCAGCATATTATATGAATGACTAAAAGAACCGTAGATACTACTCGAAAAATGAGTAAAAATAAGAGATGCAACCAACATATCCCTGCCATTATCGATAATAACATGGGGCAAATTAACTAAAGGAAATTCAATGTGGTTTTTCATTAAAAATCTAGTTTTTCTAGAAGACCTGAAATGCTTGAATTTTTCTTTTATTTTTTTGAAATTGAATATTATTTCAATTGAAGAAACCATTAATCCTATTAAGGTTGAAAGAATCAATCCAAAATAACTCCATGAAAAAAGTGCAAAAAACCATTTAAGACCATTGGACAAGAATGAATTTACAATTTTTTGCCTTGAGATAACAGAGAAAGAACCCATTCTAACCGACCAATTAGTTCCAAGATTAATGACAACTGTAAATGCGGCACCCAAAATAACCATTATCAAATACCACAATTCCATTCCGATAGAATAACCTGAAAAAAGTATTCCACCTAATATGAGAAAAATAAAACACAAAATGATTATTGAAATCATCAATGAAAGTCGATACAATAAATAAGAATGACCATGATTTTTGGGTAGCGGAATAGCTAATTCATACCTTAATGTTGCTATTGCCGATAAAAAACCTGTTAAACGCAAATAAAATCCCAATTCACCTATTTCGGATGGTGTGTAAAGTCTAGTTAATATAGGTGCTAAAAGATACCCAATTGCTTGAGCGATTAATGTACCCGTCAAAAGAACAGTGAGTGATTTTATGAAATCACTATTCTTCATATTTTTAATTCGTTGGAGAACCATGAGCGACAAAGATACAATTAATCTGTTTCAGAAATTAATTTAGCATCCGAGCCTGTTTTCGATTTTTACCACCCTAAAAAGACATCTATTTTTCACAGACACTTATTCACATATTTTCTAGTTAAGTTGTTATTAATTTATTCAATTATCTCTTTTGTTTCGATACATAAGAAAATGATATTGCTTACTTTTGTTCAACACGTTTAATTATGCAACAGACAATAAAACAAGAAGCAACTCTTGAACAAGCAATAGACTTAGGACTAAGAGCGGATGAATTTGAGATGATTAAAGAAATTCTTGGACGAACGCCAAATTTCACGGAAACTGCCGTTTATTCCGTTATGTGGTCAGAGCATTGTGCCTACAAAAATTCAATTTTATATTTAAAAAAACTACCCAAAGATGGTCCTCACATGCTTGTTAAAGCGGGAGAAGAAAATGCCGGAATGGTGGATATTGGTGATGGCTTGGGTTGTGTTTTCAAAATTGAATCACACAATCACCCGAGTGCCTTAGAGCCCTATCAAGGAGCCGCTACAGGAGTTGGTGGAATTAATCGGGATATTTTTACGATGGGAGCCCGACCAATCGCTCAGTTAAATTCGTTGCGTTTTGGTAATATTGAATCCGCTCGAACAAAATGGCTAGTGCGAGGAGTTGTTAAAGGAATTGGTGATTATGGAAATGCTTTTGGAATTCCAATTGTGGGTGGTGAAGTTTTCTTTGATGATTCATTTAACACCAATCCATTAGTAAATGCTTTTTCTGCTGGAATAATCGATACAAAAAAAATAATTTCAGCCACGGCGAAAGGCCCTGGAAACCCTGTTTTCATTGTAGGCTCATCTACAGGAAAAGACGGAATTGCTGGAGCTGCTTTTGCTTCAAAAGACATTACGGAAGATTCAGCCAATGATTTACCATCTGTTCAAGTGGGTGATCCATTTATGGAAAAACTCTTGCTTGAAGCAACAATGGAACTTGCTGAAACCGATGCGATTGTAGGAATGCAAGACATGGGTGCGGCAGGAATTACCTGTTCAACATGCGAGATGAGTGCGGCAGGTAATGTTGGGATGGAAATTCACCTTGACAAAGTTCCGATGCGTCAAGAAAACATGCTTCCTTATGAAATATTACTTTCCGAATCGCAAGAAAGAATGTTAGTCGTTGTTCAAAAAGGCAAGGAAGATATCGTAAAAAGGATTTTTGATAAATGGGATTTGAATGCTGAAGAAATTGGAGTTGTTACAGATACTGGAAGAATTCGATATTACATGAATGAAGCGTTAGTTGGTGATGTGCCAGCTGTTTCTTTGGTTCTAGGAGGTGGAGCACCCCAATACGAGCGTGAGTTTAAGGAACCTGCCTATTTCCAAGAATACAAGAAATTCTCTATTGATTCCATTACTGAACCAAGTAATTTGAAAGAAATAGCCTATCAACTCATTCAACGTCCAAATATTGCATCAAAAAGATGGGTCTACGAACAATATGATTCAATGGTTGGTACAAAAAACATGAGTACCAATAAGCCAAGTGATGCTGCCATTGTGAATATTAAGGAAACAAATAAGGCTTTGGCAATGACCGTGGATTGTAACTCAAGATATGTGCATGCTGATCCAGAAATTGGAACCATGATTGCCGTCTCTGAGGCAGCCAGAAACATTGTTTGTTCAGGCGGAATACCAAGTGCGATTACCAATTGCTTGAATTTTGGAAACCCATATAATCCTGAATCATACTGGCAATTTGTAGGTGCTATCAAAGGAATGTCGACGGCTTGTTTGAAATTTGGCACACCCGTAACTGGAGGCAATGTATCATTTTACAATCAGACCGTAACTAATGGAGTTGAAGTTCCTGTATTTCCTACTCCAACAATTGGAATGATTGGCATTGTGCCAGACAAAAACAAAGTGATGTCGTTGGATTTCAAACTAAAAGGAGATTTAATTTTTGTTGTTGGAGAATGTACAAATGATATTTCTTCATCCGAATATTTGGTGAGTCATCATGGAATTACGGCTTCCCCTGCTCCCTATTTCGATCTCGAAAAAGAATATGATTTACATCAAACAATTGCTGGACTTATTGAGAATGAGTTTATTAACGCGGCACACGATGTTTCTGATGGAGGATTATTTACCACGCTTGTTGAGATGTCATTCCCGCGTGAATTAGGCTTTGATATTGAGACAGATTCAGAGATTCGAACAGATGCATTTTTATTTGGCGAAGGGCAAGGAAGAGTTGTAATAAGTGTTTCTGAAGAAAAAGAAGACGAATTTATCGAATTTATGGTATCTTCGTCAGTAAGTTTCACCTTATTAGGTCATGTGACCAAAGGAAAACTTCAAATTGATGGAGAACACTTCGGCTTTATAACAGAAGCGAAAAACCTTTATGACAATGCTCTTTCTAAGCATTTAGAAAATTAAAAATGGAATACAACACAACAAGAGACAAAATGTTACTTCCGGAATACGGAAGAAATGTACAAAACATGATTTCGTTCGCAATGAAAATTGAAAACAAAGAGGAACGAAACCGCGCAGCTCAGGCAATTATCGAAGTTATGGGTCAATTGAACCCACATTTGAGAGACGTGGATGATTTCAGACACAAACTTTGGACACATTTATTTTTAATGTCTGATTTTAAGTTAGATGTTGAATCTCCTTATGAAATTCCAAAACTAGAAAAACTTCAAGAAAAACCTAACCGATTGGAATACCCTAAAAGCACCATCAAGTATGGACATTATGGGAAGTATACTGAGAAAATTCTTGCAACAGCCAAGGACACAAAAAATCCGGAGGAAAAAGAATTCTTGAAAACAAGCATGTCTAACTTCATGAAAAAATTGTATCTCTCCCATAACAACGATGCTGTTGAAAATCACGTAATAGCAGGAAATCTAAAGGAATTATCTCGTGGTGAGTTGGTATTAGATAATCCGGATGAACTAATAAGCACAAACACACTGTTGCGTTCTATGGGAATGAATAATGGACAAAAACGAATTATTCCCAACAATAACAAAAACAACTCCTACAAACAAAAGCAAAAAAAGAAATTCAAAAAGATTTGATATGTCTGCATCATTCGAAATACATGGAGGTAAAAAACTCAAAGGTGAATTAATACCTCAAGGAGCAAAAAACGAAGCACTTCAGGTATTGTGTGCTCCCCTCTTAACGGCTGAAAAAGTCACAATTTCAAATATCCCTGATATTGTTGATGTAAATAAACTAATCAACTTGCTTCAAACTATGGGAGTAAAGATTGAGAAAATTGAAAAAGGGACCTTTAGTTTTCAAGCCAAAGAAATTGATTTAGCATACCTTGAAACCGAAGACTTTAAAAATCGAGCTTCTGCTTTGAGGGGTTCAATTATGATTGTTGGTCCACTACTTGCTCGCTTTGGAAAAGGATTTATTCCCAAACCGGGTGGAGATAAAATCGGAAGAAGAAGGTTAGACACACACTTTGAAGGATTTACCACTCTTGGAGCCAAATTTAATTACGATGCTGGTGATCACTTTTATTCTATTGAAGCAAAGAAATTAAAAGGGACATACATTCATTTAGATGAAGCATCCGTAACTGGAACTGCGAACATTTTGATGGCTGCGGTAATGGCGGAAGGAAAAACAACCTTTTACAATGCAGCTTGTGAACCTTATATACAACAATTGTGTCGTATGTTAAATGCTATGGGCGCAAAAATTGAAGGGATTGGATCGAACTTATTGCACATTGAAGGGGTTAAAGAATTAAAAGGCTGCTACCACCGCATTTTGCCTGACATGATTGAAATCGGAAGTTTTATTGGCTTGGCCGCTATGACTCAATCAGAGATTACTATCAAAGATGTAAGCTGGGAGAATTTGGGCATAATTCCAAATGTCTTTCGTCGCATGGGAATTAAACTGGAAAAAAGAGGAGATGATATTTATATTCCCGCACAAGAAAAATATGAAATTGAAACGTTTATTGATGGCTCAATTTTAACTATTTATGATGCGCCTTGGCCTGGTTTTACACCCGATTTATTATCCATTATTTTAGTTATTGCAACACAAGCAAAAGGTTCCGTACTGATTCATCAAAAAATGTTCGAATCACGTCTGTTCTTTGTAGATAAATTAATTGATATGGGGGCACAAATTATTTTGTGTGATCCACACCGCGCTACCGTAATTGGACTTAATAGAGAATTTCCGTTGCGAGGAATTCAAATGACATCGCCAGATATTCGAGCAGGAGTTTCCCTTTTGATAGCGGCACTTTCGGCTCAAGGAAAAAGTGTAATTCACAACATCGAACAAATTGATCGTGGTTACCAAGATATTGAGTTGAGATTAAATAATATTGGAGCAGACATAAGACGAATTGGCTAATGAGATTCTTATACTTTCTTTTAATTACACTACTTTTTTCTTGCAAATCTACTGCTGATTCGAAATCAATCAATTCTGAATCAACCGAACAAGCAGCTGAAATCGAACTACTTAATCCATCTGGTAGAAAAACGAAATTATCTTCCCTCAAAGGGAAATTGGTGCTAATCGATTTTTGGGCATCCTGGTGTGGACCCTGTCGAAAAGAAAACCCAAAAGTAGTGGAAGCCTATCAAAAATATAAAAACAAACAATTCGTGAATGGAAAAGGGTTTGAAGTGTTCAGTGTATCGCTTGATAAAGATAAGGATCAATGGAAGCAAGCAATAAAAGACGATGGCTTGATGTGGAAAAACCACGTGCTCGATAGTGAATCCAAGGCCTCCAAAGATTATTATGTAAATTCTATTCCATCTGCCTTTTTAATGGATCAAGATGGAAATATTATCGCCAAAGGGAATGAATTACGTGGATTAAATCTACATATTACATTGGATAAATACCTCAAGAAATAATCGCTATGCCTTTTGACGAAAATCAGTGGGAAAATCACGTATTCCAAATTTTCGATAACGCGTTTGATGCAAAAAAAGCCCATCTTGAAATGTCTCCTTACCGCAAATTATGGGATTCAATCGATTCTCAATCAGCCATAAAATGTGCAGTTGGAATTCATGTTTTTTTTGATAAAGAACCAAAAATCGTTTTAATTGAGCGCCCTTCTATCATGCGTAAACATGCAGGACAAATAGCATTTCCCGGTGGAAAAATGGATGAAATAGACCTAGATTTGGTTCATACAGCAATGCGAGAAAGCGAAGAAGAATTAGGAATTAATCCACAATCAACCCAACATATTGGAAGTTTAAGTCCGGTTTTTATTCCCGTTACCAATTATGTCGTTTATCCATTCGTTTTTATTCATGAGAAAAAACCATCTTTTGTAGCGAATGAATTGGAAGTTCACACAATTCTTTTTTTATCATTTTCTACCTTATTAAACCCTTCGTTTCAAACCTCAAAAGACATTTCCGTAGAAAATGGGGAAGTACTTTCCCATGTTCCTTGTTTTGAATTTGAAAATAAGACAATTTGGGGGGCAACATCGCTCATGCTGAATGAACTGAGAGAGCGAATTAAGATTTTTCTTCTGCCAACTGTTTAGCATACATTTCAGCATAAATGCCATTCTCCATCATTAACGAGTTGTGTGAACCAGATTCAACCACCTCACCCCCATCGATTACAATTATTTTATTGGCATTTCTTACGGCTGATATTCGATGACTAACAATGATCGAGGTTCTTTCTTTTTCCATTTTTTTCAAATTGGTTAAAATAATTTCCTCCGTCTCTGTATCAACCGCCGATAAACAATCATCCAATAAAAGTAATGTTGGATTGCGTATCAAGGCGCGCGCAATACTAACACGTTGTTTTTGACCTCCACTCAAATTGACTCCACGCTCACCAAGTGCGGTTTCAAATTGATCTGGAAAATCTTGAATGTTGTGATAGACATGCGCTTCTTTGGTAACTTGAATAAGTCGTTCCATTGTAACTTGGTTTGAAATAGACCCAAATTGCAAATTATTTTTAATGGTATCGGAAAATAAAAACACATCCTGCGGAACAATCCCCGTCTGATCACGAAATGATTCCAAGTTAATCGATTTTATCTCTTCTCCATCCACAAAAACAGCTCCAGCTGTCACGTCAAATTGACGCATTAACAAACTCAAAAGAGTTGATTTCCCACTTCCTGTTCTTCCAATTATTGCAAGGGTTTCGCCTTTATTCACGGTAAAGCTAATGTCTTTTATCGCCTGAATACCTGTGTTTGAATAAGTAAATGAAACGTGAGAAAATTCGATCTTACCATTAAAAACGAACTTCGATTGATTGGTTGAAACCACCTCTGGATGTTGAATCAAAAACTCATTGATTCTTTTTTGAGATGCTGCAGCCCGTTGAATTAAAGAAGTAACCCATCCTATACTAGCAAATGGCCATGTCAAATTATTCACAAAAAAAATGAAAGCAACAATCCCGCCTAATGAAATTGTTTTTTCATACACCATTAATCCTCCTAAATAGATTGCAATCAATGTACTTAATCCAATGAGAAACATCATAGTTGGCATAAATAATGAATTGACGAAAACCAATTTCATCGTCCTTTTTTTATACGCTGAGGAGGAAGAAGAAAATCCTTCCCAAATTTCTTTTTCTCTGCTATAGGCTTTAATTACACGCATTCCAGCAAAAGACTCCTGAGCAATGGTTGATAAATTAGATTGTTCTTCTTGTACCTTCCCACTTAACTGATTCATTTTTGTAGAAACAAAATAGATCAACACAGACATAATTGGGAGCGGTAACAAGACAAAAAATGTCAAAATAGGGTTGATTGCAATCATCTGGTAGATTACCATAAAAAACAAGACAACCAAGTTGATTGAATACATAACTCCAGGACCTAAGTACATGCGAACTTGACTGACATCTTCCGAAATCCGATTCATTAAATCACCCGTAGAATTTCGTTTGTAAAATGGCGTATCTAAATTTTGATACTGTGTATAAATTTCATTTTTTAAATCAAATTCAATTAATCGAGACATCACAATGATCGTTTGACGCATGAGAAAAAGGAAAAAACCCTTTGCGATGGAAAGAAACATATATATCCCTCCCAATTTAAGCGACAATAATAAAACACTATCAACCTTTGTAAAATTTGTATTAGTCATGAAATCATCCACTGTTTCCTTCACATAAACAGGCATTTTCACTCCAAAATAATTGGAAACAATTGTGAACAAAATCCCCAATAAAAGGTGCCATTTGTATTTAATAAAATATTTGTTGAGATAGCTCAGCGACTTCATGGGATTATTTTCTAATTTTGTGGACTTATTTCTTATGCTGGAAGCAAATTTAAGCATTCGAAATCAAAAACTATTGATTAAAACGGATAAACTCGATTCTTCATGGAGGTAAAGACTATAAACGAAATTAATTTAAACGAAAACCCTGTTTTGGCTCAAATGGCATCCATGGGGCATGAGCAACTTTTATTCTGTAACGACGAAGAAACAGGATTAAAAGCAATAATTGCCATTCATAGTACCGTTCTTGGCCCCTCTTTAGGTGGAACGCGCATGTGGAAATATGCCAGTGAAATGGAAGCCCTCAATGATGTTTTGAGACTTTCTCGCGGAATGACATATAAAAACTCAATTTCTAACTTAAATTTAGGTGGTGGAAAAGCAGTAATTATTGGAGATTCTCACACCATGAAATCCGAAGCTTTTTTCAGACGTTTCGGAAAGTTTGTTGAAAGTCTTTCAGGTAAATACATTACTGCAGAAGATGTTGGCATTTCACCAGAAGACATGGGTTGGGTAAGTAAAGAAACAAAACATGTTGTCGGTTTGCCCGGAAAAAGTGGAGATCCTTCTCCGGTAACGGCTTTGGGTGTTTACATGGGAATGAAAGCGTGTGCTAAAATCCAATTTGGATCCGATTCACTAGCAGGTAAAAAAATTGCCGTTCAAGGAGTTGGACATGTTGGAGAGTATTTGGTTAAACACCTGACAAATGAAGGTGCTGAAGTTTTTATTTCAGATATCTATCAACAAACGTTAGATCGTGTTTCATCAACCTACAATGCCACAGTTGTTGCTCCACAAGATATTTATGATATTGACATGGATATTTATGCCCCATGCGCCCTTGGTGCAACAATCAATGACGAGACTTTGGCAAAGTTGAAATGTTCAATTATTGCAGGAGCAGCGAATAATCAATTGAGAAACGAATCAATTCACGGTCAAGCGGTAATGGATAAAGGAATTATTTACGCTCCTGACTATGCAATAAACGCTGGTGGGGTAATCAATTGTTTTTCTGAGGTTCATGGATTGTCAAGCAAATGGGCACACACAAAAGCAGAAGAAATTTATCAAACGATATCTAATATAGTTTCCCGATCTCAAGAAGAGAAACTTCCAACTTACCAAATAGCCAACGCAATAGCAGAAGAGCGCATCAAAGCAATTGGCATCATCGATTTCACAAAATAAAAGCATGTTAAACAGAAGACATTTACGTATTAAGATTTTACAAATGCTTTATGCCTATTATCAATCAGGCGAAGAAGATCTATTGAAATTTGAGAACGAATTACTAGGATCGGTTGAGCGCATGTATGACTTGTATTTGCTTCTCATTTTATCCTTACCTGAGTTAGTTCATACTGCTGAAAATCGCTTAGAGGTCAAAAAAAAGAAAATGCAATTAACAGAAGAGGACCTTCACCCAAATAGAAAATTTGTGGATAATTCTTCTATTAAAAAAATAGGCACTAGTATTGAATTACGCAAAGCATCGGAAAAAAACAAAGCAAACTGGATTGGAGCAGAAAATCAAGAGGTTATACGAAAAATGTTTCTTCAAATACAAGAAAGTGAAACTTACTTTGAATTTATGAACGATGAAAAGACAGGTTATGAAAATGACAAGGCTTTTATCCTAAATTTATTCAAAATAGAAATTGCTAATTCAGAATTGCTGCATAATTTTCTGGAAGAACGCAGTATACATTGGATGGATGACTTGGACCACACATGCTCCATGGTACTAAAAACATTGAAATCAACAAATGAAAACGAAGAATTTCATGTGTTACCACTTTACAAGGAAAATGATTCCGAAAAAGACTTTGTGATTCAATTGTTCAGAAACACAATCGCCAAGAATGCTGAAAATGAATCATTAATTGATGATTTAACTAAAAATTGGGAATTGGATCGAATTGCAAAAATGGATATAATCTTATTAAAAATGGGAATTACTGAATTGCAGATTTTTCCAGAAATACCTATAAAAGTTACACTAAACGAAACCATCGAAATTTCAAAATACTACAGCACACCAAAAAGTAATACGTTTATTAATGGAGTATTAGATAACGCCATTGAAATATTAAAAAAAGAGAAAAAAATAATAAAAATGGGCCGTGGCCTTTTAAATTAAATATCATGAAAAACATACTCGTATTTTGTTCCTTGTTTTCATTTTTAAGTTTTACTTCCTGTCAATCAGATAACAATGTAGAGATTGGAAAGAAAACTGAAATGAAAGTAAACGCCGTTTATGATGCCGGAACCGTTAATAAAGGAGAAAAAATTAAGGCCGTATTTAAGGTTACAAATACCGGCAAAAGTCCTCTTGTCATCAGTGAAGTGAAAGGGTCATGTACATGCACAGTTGCTGATTTCCCCAAAAAGCCAATTCCCGCTGGAGAATCTGCTGAAATTAAAGCAGAGGTGAATACAGATAAAACGGGTGATGGGGCTATTTCAAAATCTATTCGAATTATTGCCAATACAGAACCGAACTTAACGGTTGTTCATGTCAAAGCTAAAGTTGTAATCAAATAAATAAAACAAAAAATGAGTAAAGAAGTCATCAATATGTTATTACTGCTTGGGGCAGTGCTTGTATATTTTTTCTTAATTTTTAGAGCGCCGATGAAACGACGCAAGGAATTAAAAAAATTCGTAGAGTCTTTAAGTGCTGGAGACAAAGTAATTACTTCTTCTGGAATACATGGAAAAGTATTGGAAGTTGCTGAAACAACTATTTTAATCAGTTCAGAAGGTAGTAAATTGCGTGTAGATAAAAACTCAATCGCTCGTTCTTCTGAAGATCTGGTAAAATAAACATGAGAAAACTTTTTTCTGTTTTCACTGCTCTATTTTTACTTTCCTGCGAATCTACCGATAATGCTTTACCCAAAAGTGTTGGAAGTACTAATGAAAAAAACGCTACTTCAAACTCAAATCATACCGAGAATCAAGATCGAATCGAAAAGAAATATGGTGCTCAATGGGATTTTTGTGATTGTGTCAGAAAAAATGATTCATTAGACAAAGTGTTAAAAAAAAGTACACTGTCGGATAAGGAAACGGAAAAATTATTACTTCGAGCAGATGAAGTTGAGAAAAAATGCAAACTTTTCTTAACTGATTTACAATCCAAAAAACCGAATGATAGAGCAGCTCATCAAGCGAAGGTTAAAGCTTGTTTGAATGGACAATAATGAGCTAGCCTCCTTTAGATTTCAAATTCATGAATCATCTTTGATTTTACAATCTTATTGGTTTTATCCATTTCTTTATTTTTATTAAGAAAGGTATCAATTAAATTATTTTTTACCCGCATTTCACATTGAATAATTGAAAAGAAAAGTTAAATTTGCCACGACTAAATTCAAAGTATACCAAAAAATACTTGAGACTTTAGATTAAGATATTGATTATTTGACATTTACAAACGAAAAATGAATACATCTTCATCTACTATTGATTACCTTCCATTACTTCTTCAGATGATTGTGGCCGGTGGATTCGTAGTTTTCACGCTATTTGTTACCCATATATTAATGCCGCGTCTGAAATCAAAAAAGAAGGATGCTAATTTTGAATGTGGAATAGAAGTTCAAGGTAATGCTCGATTCCCCGTTTCAATTCGCTATTTTATGACTGCAATTTTGTTTGTTCTATTTGATGTGGAGGTTATTTTCTTTTACCCTTACGCTGTAAATTTCAACAAACTTGAACTAGAAGGATTATTAGCTGTTATTATGTTTGTAGCGTTCTTCCTTATCGGATTTTTCTACGTATACAAAAAAGGTGCATTAGAATGGGAAAAATAGAAGATTTAAAAGTAATCAATGGTGAAGGGTATCAATTGACAACCCTCGATAAGGCCATAGGTTTGGCTCGTGCTAATTCAGTTTGGCCACTTCCATTTGCCACATCTTGTTGTGGAATTGAGTTTATGGCCACCATGGGAAGTACCTATGATATGTCCCGATTTGGTATGGAACGTATGTCGTTTACGCCACGTCAGGCTGACTTATTAATCGTTGCCGGAACAATATCTAAAAAATTAGGACCTGTATTGAAACAAATATATGAACAAATGGCTGAGCCTAAATGGGTTCTATCCGTTGGCGCATGTGCTTCTTCAGGAGGTATATTTGATACATACAGTGTTTTACAAGGAATTGATCGAATTATTCCCGTTGATGTTTATGTTCCTGGATGTCCTCCTCGACCTGAGCAAATAATTGATGGAGTAATTAATATTCACAAACTGGTGAAATTGGAATCTATGAGACGCCGATACAGTGATGAGTATAAAGACTTATTGAAAACTTACCAAATCGATATTACAGATGAGCGCGATAAGTAATGAACAGGTATTGAAAAGGCTCAATGAATTTTTCGAAGCCGATATTCTTTCCAATGAGGAGCCTTTTGGTTTACTAACGCTGGAAATAACTCCTTCAAAATCCTACGAGATTATTGAATGGTTGAAAAACGATACTGTTTTACAATGTGATTTCCTAACCAATATTGCAGCGATTCATTATCCAAAAGACACGAATCGAGAAATGGTGGTTGTGTATCAATTGCATAGTTGGAGAAATAATTTCCGTTTACGGTTAAAAGCATTTCTACCAATCTCAAATCCTTCCATTGCAACTATAGTTCCCATATACAATGGAGCTAATTGGATGGAGCGTGAAAGCTATGATTTCTTTGGCGTAAATTTCACCGGACACCCTGATTTACGTAGAATATTAAATGAAGATTCAATGGACTATTTTCCCATGCGAAAAGAATTCCATTTGGAGGATGAGACACGTGAGGATAAAGATGATCGCTTTTTTGGAAGATTTTAAATCATATGGAAGCTAAAGAAAAATATAAAGAAAACCAGCTAACCGATCTGTCAAAAGATACAATTGACGGAGAAATAGCTACCATAAATTTTGGACCCACTCACCCTTCAACACATGGAATTTTTCAGAACGTGTTACAAGTAGATGGTGAAAAAATTGTTTCTGCTGAACAAACCGTTGGATATATTCATCGTGCATTTGAAAAATTGGCAGAAAGAAGGCCATACAACCAAATAACTCCAATTACAGACCGCTTGAATTACTGCTCCTCCCCTATTAATAATATTGGGTGGGAAATGACAGTTGAGAAACTTATTGGGGCAGAAATCCCAAAAAGAGTTCAATACATGCGTGTCATTATTATGGAATTGGCGCGAATTGCTGATCATTTAATTTGTGATTCAGTTGTTGGAGTTGATGCTGGGGCATTGACAAGTTTTTTCTACCCTTTTACAGAACGAGAGAAGATTTATGAGTTGTATGAGGAAATTTGTGGTGCTCGTTTAACAACTAACATTGGTAGAATTGGTGGTTTCGAACGCGATTTTAATGAAACATTTCATACCAAATTAAAATCCTTCTTAAAAACCTTCCCTCCTGCTTTTGAAGAATTCAATTCTATGCTTGAACGGAATCGAATTTTTATGGATCGTACGAAAGGCGCTGGACCTATTTCAGCAGAAAGAGCGCTAAACTATTCTTTTACAGGTCCAAATCTTCGCGCAGCTGGTGTTGATTACGATGTACGAGTTGCTCAACCCTATTCCTCCTACGAAGATTTTGATTTTATCATTCCTGTTGGGGTTAATGGCGATACTTACGACCGTTTTATGGTCCGTCAAGAAGAAATCCGTCAAAGTATGAGAATCATTCAACAAGCTTATTCAAATCTACCGGAAGGCTCGTACAAAGCTGATTTACCGGAATTTTTCTTACCACCAAAGGCTGAAGTCTATAATCAAATGGAAGCCTTAATCTATCATTTCAAGATTGTTATGGGCGAAACGCACATTCCAGCTGGTGAAGTTTATCATGCCGTGGAAGGTGGAAACGGTGAGTTGGGTTATTACCTTATTAGTGATGGTGGAAGAAACCCGTACCGTTTACAATTTAGAAGGCCTTGTTTTATATATTACCAAGCATATCCTGAAATGATTAAAGGAATGACAATAAGTGATGCAGTACTCACATTGAGTAGTATGAACGTGATTGCAGGTGAATTAGACGCATAGATTATGAAATTACACGTTGATTGGAATAAACGACACGCAGAGAAAAGGGAATTAAGTCCTGAATCTTTGGCAAAAGTAAATGAATTAATGACCCATGTTCCTGAGGGGAAGCATAAGAGTGCGTTGATTCGAGTGTTACACCTTGCTCAAATTGAATTTGGGTGGCTGAGTATAGAAACAATGGATTATGTGGCGGAATTATTAAAAATTCAACCGATTGAAGTGTATGAGGTAGCAACCTTTTATACCATGTTCCATTTAGATCCCGTTGGTAAGCATGTTTTTGAAGTTTGTAGAACTGGACCATGTATGTTGGTGGGAAGTGATGATATTATTTCGCACATTGAAAATAAATTGAACATTAAAGTGGGTGAAACAACTCAAGACGGTATGTTCACCTTGAAAACCGCAGAATGTTTAGGTGCTTGTGGGTATGGACCCATGCTACAATGCCGCTTTAAAAACCATGAGTTTTTAACGAAAGATAAAGTTGATGAACTAATTGATGCCTATCGATCAGGCCAATTTGAATCCTAAGTATATGAAAGGAAGAAAATTACTAATAGAACAAGTCAATATTCCGGGCATCGAAACTTTTGATGTCTACAGAAAAAATGGTGGTTATCGATCCGTTGATAAAGCGATTAAAACGATGTCACCCGATGATGTCGTTGAAGAAGTAAAAAAATCAGGTTTACGTGGAAGAGGAGGCGCAGGATTTCCAACCGGAATGAAGTGGTCTTTTTTAGCAAAACCAGAGGGCGTTCCTCGTTATTTGGTTTGTAACGCAGATGAATCTGAACCTGGAACATTCAAGGATCGGTATTTAATGGAGTACCTTCCACACTTATTAATTGAAGGAATGATTACATCAAGCTATGCTTTAGGATGTAATTTATCATTTATTTATATTCGTGGCGAATTCATGTGGATTCTCGATATTTTAGAAAAGGCAATTGCCGAAGCATATGCTCAAGGATATCTTGGGAAAAACATTTTGGGTTCTGGCTATGACTTAGACCTGCGCGTTATGCCTGGTGGTGGAGCGTATATTTGTGGCGAAGAAACAGCATTAATCGAGTCTCTTGAGGGAAAACGCGGAAATCCAAGAATTAAACCTCCATTTCCTGCTGTAAAAGGATTGTGGGGATGTCCTACAGTTGTAAATAATGTTGAAAGTATTGCTGCAGTGGTTCCAATTGTGAACGATGGAGGCGATGCCTATGCTCAAATTGGAATTGGACGAAGCACAGGAACAAAATTAATTTCAGCAAGTGGAAATTTGGCTCGACCGGGAGTTTATGAAATTGATTTAGGCTTATCGGTTGAAGAATTTATATACGGCGATGATTATTGTCGCGGAATGGCCAATGGTAAAAAGTTAAAAGCGTGTATTCCTGGCGGTTCATCAGTTCCTATTTTACCTCATTACTTGGTAACCAAAACGGCTGCTGGTGAAGATCGTTTAATGACCTATGAAAGTCTTTCTGACGGTGGGTTTGCTACAGGATCTATGTTAGGTTCAGGTGGATTTATTGTGTTTGACGAAGATCAATGTATTGTTCGAAATACGTGGAATTTTGCACGATTCTATTCTCATGAGTCTTGTGGGCAATGTTCTCCATGTCGTGAAGGAACGAGTTGGATGGAAAAAGTACTTTATCGTTTGGAAAATGGTCAAGGAAATTTAAGAGATATTGATCTATTAGCAGAAATCAATAAAAAAATTGAAGGAAATACGATTTGTCCATTAGGAGACGCTGCGGCTTGGCCAGTGGCAGCTGCAATTCATCATTTTAGAGAAGAATTTGAATGGCACGTAACAAATAAAGAGGAATCACAAACAAGAAACTTTGGGTTAAGTAAAGAACCTGTAAGTGCATAGATCGGGAGTTATGATTAAAGTTACTATAGATAATATTGAGGTAGAAGTAGAACCAGGTACTACAATATTGAATGCCGCCAGACAAATTGGTGGTGAGGTTGTTCCACCTGCGATGTGTTATTACAGCAAATTACCCGGAACTGGAGGTAAATGTAGAACGTGTCTAGTGGAGGTTGCTGCTGGATCTACAGCAGATCCAAGACCCATGCCTAAATTGGTTGCTTCTTGTTCTACGAACGTGATGGATGGCATGATAGTGAAAAACAAAACATCCGAAAAAGTCCATGAAAATCGCGGTGGAGTTGTTGAGTTTTTATTAGCGAATCATCCATTAGATTGTCCAGTATGTGATCAAGCAGGTGAATGTCATTTACAAGATTGAGGATACGAACATGGCTCCCAAACAAGTAGATACGAAGAAGAAAAACGAACGTTTGACCCAATAGATATTGGTGATACAATTAAATTGCACATGAATCGATGCATTCTTTGTTATCGATGTGTTCATGTTGCTAATAATTTAACGGAAGATAGAGTTCACGGTGTCTTAAACAGAGGTGAGCATGCTGAAATCAGTACATATATTGAAAACGCTATCGATAATGATTTTTCTGGAAATATGATCGATGTTTGTCCTGTTGGTGCGTTAACTGATAAAACATTTCGTTTTAAAAGTCGTGTTTGGTTTTTAAAACCGATGGAAGCAGAATGCAGTTGTACGAAATGTTCTGGAAAAGTAGTTCTATGGATGTTCGGTAATGAAGTTTATCGCGTTACAGCACGGAAAGATACTTACGGAGAAGTAGAAGATATTGAAGGGAAACCAGGTTGGATTTGCAACGAATGTAGATTTGAGAAGAAAGACACGGCAAAATGGAACGTAATCGGACCAAGAGTAGTTGATAGACATTCTGTCATTTCCCAAGGGAAATATGAAACAAAAATAGATTCGTCAACAAAAAATATTGAATAATGGATACGGCGCTTTTAATTGAGAAATTCTCGCTAGTAGTTATCGTTTTCCTAATATCATTAGGTGTTGCCGCATATTCTACTTATTTCGAACGGAAATTGGCGGCATGGATTCAGGATCGAATTGGACCTGATCGAGCTGGACCATTCGGTTTACTTCAACCAATTGCTGATGGTGTAAAAATGTTTATGAAAGAAGATTTCATACCAAAAAACTCAGACAAATGGTTATTTATCATTGGTCCAGGAATTTCCATGTTTACGGCATTAATAACAAGTACAATTATTCCTTGGGGTCCGCCGATTGAAATTTTCGGGAGACAAATCGAGCTTCAAATTGCTGATTTTAACATTGGAATCCTATTCATTTTTGGTGTTGTTTCTATTGGAGTTTATGGAATCATGATTGGTGGTTGGGCTTCCAATAATAAGTACTCACTTTTCGGTGCAATACGGGCTTCCTCCCAAATGATTTCTTATGAACTAGCAATGGGGATTTCCTTAATAACGATCATTCTGTTAACAGGAAGTTTAAGTTTAACTGATATCGTGAAAAGTCAACATGGCATGAATTGGAATATCTTCTATCAACCCGTTTGTTTCTTAATTTTCTTTATTTGTTCCCTCGCTGAAACAAACAGAGCTCCTTTTGATTTAGCAGAGTGTGAATCTGAACTTGTTGGTGGTTATCATACAGAATATTCTTCCATGAAACTGGGTTTATTTTTATTTGCAGAATATGTTTCCATGTTTATTTCTTCTGCTTTGATGGCTATTCTTTTCTTTGGTGGATACAATTTCCCAGGCATGGATTACTTTGATGGTAATACACTAGCAATATTGGGTGTTCTAGCTTTTTTCACCAAAACATTTTTGTTCATTTTTGTTTTCATGTGGATTCGTTGGACAATTCCACGTTTTAGATTTGATCAATTAATGCATTTGGGTTGGAAAACACTGATTCCAGCCGCCATAATTAATATGTTAATTACAGCTATTGTGATCGCCTTTCACAAAGGTTGGTTCTAAAAATTAAAAGAAATGGAAAGCTTCACTAATAGGAAAAAAGTTGTTTCTGACAAACCAATGACATTCATTGAGAAATTGTATTTACCTGCTATTTTTAGTGGGATGATGATTACAATGAAACATATCCTCACACGAAAAAAGACAATCAAATACCCAGAAGAAATACGTGTTTTTGCACCTGTTTATAGAGGACAACATGTACTTAAACGCGATGAAGAAGGAAGAGAAAATTGCACGGCATGTGGATTGTGCGCAGTTGCATGTCCGGCTGAGGCAATAACAATGGTGGCAGATGAAAGAAAACGTGGCGAAGAAAATTTGTATCGTGAAGAGAAATATGCTTCAACTTATGAAATTAATATGTTGAGATGTATTTTTTGCGGATTGTGCGAAGAAGCCTGTCCAAAAGAAGCAATTTTCTTAACAGATAGAATCGTTCCAACCGAATTTGAACGTGCCAATTTTATATACGGCAAAGATAAATTGGTTGAGTCAATGGAAGATCGAATAGACATCAGCCTTAGGCAAAACACAGGAAAAAGAGGAGCAATATGATATTAGAACTAATCTCAATTATCTTGGGCGGAATGACTATCGGTTCAGCACTGATGGTGATTCTCAGTAAACACCCAATTAGAAGCGTACTCTATTTAGTAATTACATTCTTCTTTATTTCTGGACATTTCATATTAATGAATGCTCAGTTCATTGCAATTGTGAATATTATCGTTTATGCAGGAGCTATAATGGTTCTTTTCCTGTTTGTTTTAATGCTCCTAAATCTAAATAAAGTAGATGAAAAAAAAACAAATCATCCTATTTCGTTTACCGCAGTAATTGCTGGTGGAGCTCTTCTACTTGTAATCTTGGCAGCATTAAAAGACGGAATCACGTTTACGAATACCATAGTTAAAAGTGATGTTGGTTTGGTCGAAAATTTAGGAACCTTATTGTTTTCTAAATACGTTGTTCCCTTTGAGATTTCGTCGATTTTATTCATCTCTGCAATGGTGGGAGCTGTATTGCTTGCCAAAAGAGAAAAACAACATATTGATTAATTATGCCAGCAGCTCTATCTATCACACAAGGATTAACAGTAGATTACTACGTAATTCTTTCCTCCATTCTATTTTCAATTGGAGCCATCGGACTGATGACACGCAAAAATATGATTGTTATGTTAATGTGTATTGAATTAATGCTAAACTCTGTAAATCTTTTACTTGTTGCATTTTCTAGTTATTTCAATCAAGGTGATGCGCAAATTTTTGTTTTCTTCATCGTGGTTGTTGCAGCAGCGGAAGCAACAGTAGGATTATCAATTTTAATTCTTGCCTACAGAAATAAACGAAATATTGACGCTGACTTATTTAACAATTTAAAAGGGTAATCGATGGGAACTGAAACTTTAATACTATTCGTTTTACTTTTTCCACTTATTGGGGGCCTGATAAATGGAACAATTGGAAAGAATTTGTCCGAAACTGTAGTTGGAACAATTGGCACTCTTATGGTCGCAATACCATTCGTTATTTCTTTCAGCATTTTTCTTTCGTTAGATTCCGTAGTTAATGTTCCTTTGTTTTCTCTATTAAAATTATCTGATTTCAGTCTGGATGCCGGATTACAAGTGGATTCACTTGCGATTTGGATGACAATGATAATAACTGGTATTGGTTCGTTAATACATATATTCTCAATGGGATATATGAAAGGAGATCCTGGGTTTTATAAATTCTTTACTTATTTGAATTTATTCATCTTCTCCATGTTAATTTTGGTATTGGGTAGCAGTTATTTCATGCTCTTTTTTGGATGGGAAGGAGTTGGAATCTGTTCGTATCTATTGATTGGTTTTCATTATAACGACAAAGAAAAAGGATTGCTAAATACATTGGCTGCCCGAAAAGCTTTTGTAATGAATCGAATAGGTGATTTAGGTTTGTTAATTGGTTGTTTTTTATTAATCAATCAATTTGGCTCACTTGAGTTTTCTGTGATTGCTGAAAAAATGAAGTCACTTTCAATTGCCACTGATTCTGTTGCCATTGTTGGAATTACCTTGTGTTTGTTCATTGCCGCTACTGGTAAATCTGCCCAAATACCATTATTTACTTGGTTACCAGATGCAATGGCTGGACCAACTCCCGTTTCTGCATTAATTCATGCCGCGACAATGGTTACAGCAGGTATTTACCTCGTTGTTCGTTCCAATTTCTTATTCGAATTAGCACCCTATACGCAACATATTATCTTATACATTGGACTTGCTACTTCCTTGGTTGCTGCATTTATTGCTATGCGTCAAAATGATATTAAAAAAGTACTTGCTTATTCAACGGTATCCCAATTAGGTTTAATGTTTGTTGCGCTTGGATTGGGTTCGTATACTGTAGCTATTTTCCATGTTACAACTCATGCATTCTTCAAAGCACTGTTATTTCTTGGCTCCGGTAGCATTATTCACGCGAATCATCACGAACAAGATATCACAAAAATGGGTGGACTAAAGAAATATATGCCTGTAACACACCTCGTTTTCTTACTAGGAACCTTAGCAATTTCTGGATTCCCGTTACTATCAGGTTTTTTCTCAAAAGATGAGATTTTAGCCGCCGGGTTTGTACACAGTCCATTAATTTTTTCTTTATTGATTTTGTCCGCCTCATTAACAGCTATTTATATGTTCAGAATGTATTTCCTTGTATTTTTTGGACAATTCAGAGGGGATCATCACACGAAAGAACATTTACATGAAAGTCCGGGTGTTATGACACTACCTTTGATTGTTTTGGCCATATTTTCTGTACTTGGTGGTGCACTAAATTTACCTGATTTTATTGTTTCAAATGGCGCACATTGGTTGGATCATTTTCTAAATCATGGAACGTTTGGATTAGACAAAATTCATCCACACCATTTGGAAACAAGTTCGGCTGTTGGAATCATGATTGGAACAAGTGTTATTACATTCTTAATTATTGGTATTTCTTACTGGATGTATGTTTCTAAACAAAAAGTAACCAAGGATGAACATGCTTTTACCGGATGGGAAAAACTTTCCTCAAAAAAATTATATTTTGATGAGATTTACAATGCTTTATTTGTGAAATCAGTTGAATGGAAAGCATCAAAAGTACTACCATTCATAGAAAATAGCATTTTAATTAAAGGGATTGGACTTTTAACTCACATGATTAGTTTTTCAGGTTCTCAAATCCGCAAAATTCAAACGGGTATTTTGTCGAGTTACTTTTTCTGGATGATTTTGGGAATCGTTGGTTTAATTAGTTATTATTTAATTTATTTCAAGCTGTGGAACTTCTAATTATAACAGTTGTCCTAGGATTAATTTCCTTTTTTGTTCCCCGTAATAGTATCAAACTATTTGGGTTGGCTGGTAGCTTTGTGTCTGCAGCTATTGCAATAATTCATCTAATTAATTTTGAAACGGGTTCATATGTATCTATTTTTGAGACTACAGAAATGCCATTCGGATTAACTTTTCAAATTGGGTATGACGGATTAGGCTTAATGATGATCGCTCTAACAAATTTGATCGTTCCGATAATTATCTTAAGTAATTATAACAATTCAGCTACCTCCGAAAATCGTGTTTTTCATGCACTTGTATTTTTCATGCAATTCGGTTTGTTAGGAGTATTTACAGCGGCTGACGGTATCTTATTTTATATTTTTTGGGAATTTACGCTTATTCCAGTTTTTCTTATCCTGTATTGGTTTGGAAAAGGAACGAATAAAGTTTTGTTGAAATTTTTCATTTATACACTTATCGGATCATTAGGAATGCTACTTTCCTTTATTGCACTAGGTTTAAAAGCAAATTCTTTTGCTTATTCTGATTTATTAGCCGTTCATCTTCCTACGAAAGAAGCGTGCTGGATCATTTCTGGATTTCTTCTTGCATTTGCCATTAAAATTCCACTTTTCCCTTTTCATACTTGGCAGCCTGACACCTATACTTCAGCACCCATGTCTGGAACAATGCTACTTTCAGCCTTAATGTTGAAAATGGCACTTTTCGGAATGATTAAATGGATGATTCCGCTTGTTCCCGAAGGAGTCGCTGAAATTAAATGGTTAGTAATTATTTTAAGTGTTATTGGTATAATTTACGCTGCAATTATTTGCATTAAACAACAAGATATTAAGCGTTTATTTGCTTATGCTTCCATAAGTCACTTGGGGTTAATAGCAGCTGGAATTATGGTGTTTACCAAAGACGCACTGGTTGGAGCATCTGTTCAAATTGTCAATCACTCTTTAATCGCCATCGGATTGTTCCTTGTAGCAGATATTCTTGAATCACGATTAAAAACACGTGAGTTATCGCACATGCAAGGTACTGCTACCCTAGCTCCTAAATTTGGTTTTTGGTTTGCTATTATTGCGTTCGCATCTGTCTCGGTGCCATTTACTGCAGGATTTATCGGAGAGTTCACCTTACTAAAAGAACTAACTGAATTTAATTTTGCCATAGGTATTCTTAGCGCAACAACTCTCGTATTTGGTGCAGTGTATACCTTAAGGGCATATCAGTTAAGTATGTTTGGTGCACCTAAAAATGAATCTTTTGAAGATTTGCGTTGGAATGAAATTTTAGTATTTATTCTACTAACCATTGCCATTGTTGGGATCGGATTGTTTCCTCAATGCATTGCAGATCTGGTTGGTCCAAGTCTTGACAAGCTAATTATTATTTTTAACGAAACAACTACCCACTAATATGGAGGCTATCATCGTATTATTTCTTTCAGGAATTATTGCTTTATTTTTAGGTATTTACAATCAACCAAAGCTAACTACAATCATTTCTGTAATTGGTTTAATTGGAGCTGCCATTGTTCAGCATTATCCATTGAATATACTTCCGGCGGAATATAATTTACTAGAATTTAATCAAGTTGGAAATGGATTTGTTGTATTGGCTATTTTACTAACACTTTTAATAGTACTTTCTGGACAAAAAGAATTTTTAGAGGAAAAAAGTCATGCCGGTGATTATAACGCCTTATTATTATTTTCTCTTTGTGGTGGAATTATACTGATTGGATTTACCGATTTATTTATGTTTTTCCTTGGTTTGGAGATTTTATCCATTCCCTTATATGTGTTAGCAGGTTCTAAAAAAGGGGTTTCTGAATCTTCAGAAGCTGCAGTAAAATATTTTTTCATGGGTGCATTTGCAACGTGTCTTTTGTTGTTTGGTGTTGTTTTAACCTACGGCGCAACACAATCTTTTGAGTTATCCGAGATTCTATCTAAAACGATTAATTCTTCTGGAAATGCGATGTTGTATGTTGGAATGATTTTTATTTTAGCGTCTTTTCTTTTCAAAGTTGGTGTTGCCCCTTTTCATTTCTGGGTACCCGATGTTTACCAAGGTAGTCCAACGGTATTTATGGGATATATGTCATCCGTTGTTAAGGTAGTTGGGATTTATGCATTTATTAAGTTTTTTCACATGGCATTTGGTGGGTTGTACGATTTCTGGTCAACCTTAATCGCTGTACTCATCGGAATTTCCATGTTTATAGGGAATTTATCTGCCCTGGTTCAAACCAAATTCAAGCGGTTAATGGCCTATTCGAGTATTACAAATGGAGCTTATGCTTTAATGGCGATTTTGTACCCAAGTGCATTAAGTGATTCCACGTTGTGGGTTTTCATGTTAGGTTACGGAACTTCTGTTGTTACTCTATTGACTATTTCAATGATCTTGAATGATGATGCGGACGAAATTGCTTCTTTTAAAGGTATTGGATATCGTAAACCACTTATTGGGTTGGTAGCCATTGCAGCATTATTATCAACATCGGGAATTCCACCAATGACCGGTTTTTTTGGGAAATTAATGTTGTTTTCTAGTGTTTGGTCTTATTACCCTTGGTTGATTGTCTTTGCTCTGATTAACTCAGCAATTGGTGTTTATATTTACTTGAGATTGATCATGACAATTATGTCCAAGGAAACTGC
>CAMBBW010000008.1 GCA_945863425.1 Lishizhenia tianjinensis | reverse complement strand
ATTCCGGTGTTTGAGCCGGAATTTTTTATTATATCACTAACGAAAGCTATTAAAGAAGAGGGTTTTGAGTTGGGTGATGTAACAGTTATTCTGGTAACTGATGGTTATTTATTAGAATTAAATCAAAAACACTTGGATCACGACTTTTATACAGACATCATTACATTTGATTACTGTAATGATGATGTTATTTCTGGGGATTTGTTTATATCGGTAGACAGAGTGAGAGAAAATGCAGATACATTTCAAACAGATTTTATGGTTGAATTAAATCGTGTGATGATTCACGGTGTCCTTCATTTATGTGGATATAAAGATAAAACTGAAGAAGAAGAACGTATGATGCGTTTGTTAGAAAACAAATATTTAAATTAATTGTTCCACGTGAAACAATGAGTATGTTAGACATTTACGATGTTATTGTAGTTGGTGCTGGTCACGCTGGTTGTGAAGCGGCAAATGCTGCTGGAAAAATGGGTAGTAAGGTTTTGTTGGTTACAATGAATATGAATACCATTGCACAAATGAGCTGTAATCCAGCTATGGGTGGTGTAGCAAAAGGACAAATTGTCCGTGAAATTGATGCGCTTGGTGGTGGCTCTGGTATTGTAAGTGATAAAAGTGCTATTCAGTTTAGAATGCTCAACCGCTCAAAAGGCCCAGCTATGTGGTCGCCAAGAACACAAAACGATCGGATGAAGTTTGCTGAAGAATGGAGGTTGTTACTTGAACAAAACAAAAATGTTGATTTTTGGCAGGACACATGCAATGGTCTAATAGTAGAAAACGGCACGATTAAGGGTATAAAAACAGCATTAGGTATAAATATTTATGCCAAGGCGGTCGTTCTTACGAATGGCACTTTTTTAAATGGCCTAATTCATTTAGGTGAAAAACAGTTTGGAGGAGGTAGGGTTGCCGAAAAAGCTTCAACAGGAATAACGGAAGATTTATTGAATTATGGTTTTATTTCCGGTAGAATGAAAACAGGCACTCCGCCTCGTGTTGATGGTCGATCGTTGAATTATGCTTTAATGGAAGAACAATTAGGTGATCTAAATCCGTCTAAGTTTAGTTTTTCAAATACGGAAGCACTCAAAAAGCAAAGAAGTTGTCATATAACATATACTAGTCACAATACTCATGATATATTACGTACTGGTTTTGATCGATCACCTATGTTTAATGGATCGATTCAAAGTATAGGCCCACGATATTGCCCAAGTATTGAAGACAAGATAAATAGATTTGCGGACCGGGACAGACATCAGATATTTGTTGAGCCGGAAGGATGGAATACTGTTGAAATCTATGTGAATGGTTTTAGCACTTCTTTACCGGAAGAAGTACAGTTAAGCGCCATGAGAACTATTCCTGGTTTTGAAAAAGCGAAGATGTTTAGACCAGGCTATGCAATAGAATATGATTACTTCCCCCCTACTCAGTTGAAACACACCTTAGAAACAAAGCTAATCTCAAATCTTTATTTTGCGGGTCAAATTAATGGAACAACGGGATATGAGGAAGCTGCTTGCCAAGGTTTAATGGCGGGAATTAATGCGAATTTAAAAATAAATGATAGTTCTTCGTTTATCTTAAAGAGAAGCGAAGCATATATCGGGGTATTGATAGATGATTTAATTACAAAGGGCACAGACGAGCCTTACCGGATGTTTACCAGCAGAGCTGAATATAGAATCTTATTACGCCAAGATAATGCAGATGTTCGTTTAACTGAGTTAGGTTTAGGTTTAGGTTTAAATAGTGTTGAGGAACTGGATCGCGTTCAACATAAAGTTAACGAGACGTCTTCTTTGTTAAATATACTTAGAAAGACAGGAATTTCACCTAATGTTGTAAATTCGTTTTTAACGGGGATAGATAGTGCGCCAATAACCCAACAAGTTAAATTAGCTACAATTCTAGCTCGTCCGCATGTTGTGATGAATGATTTAATTTCTGTTTCTGCAGAGTTAAAGGATTTGACAGATCAATGTTTAACTGAGAGCATTGAACAAGCTGAAATTCAAATAAAATATACAGGATATATAGAGCGGGAGCAGGAACACGCTCTAAAACTTGATCGATTGGAGTCTTTAGTAATTCCTGATTCAATTGACTACTCAAAAATTAAAAGTATAAGTATTGAAGCCAGACAAAAGTTGATTGCAATTATGCCTGCAACTATTGGCCATGCGGCTCGTATTTCGGGGGTGTCGCCAAGCGATATTTCCGTTTTATTAATCCATTTAGGGCGTTAATGTTTCACGTGGAACAAACCACAGCTCTTTTGATAATTATGTAATAATTGTTGTTGATTCTCTGCCAATGCTTATCGTTTTGTTTTATGTCCTGAATTTATGTCGTTCGTTATACTCTAGAGGCATGTAGAGTTTCTTTAAAATTGTTTATTTGGATGATAAAAGAAACCTTAATATACTCAACATGAGCAAGCACTAATTTATTTGTTCGTTACTTAATTTAAATAGGTTTGTCCAGATAAATTAGCTGAGAATTTATAAAACTTTAAATCTACCAGCCTGTTTTTGTTTGTTTTTTCACAATAAAAAATTGGTGCTTTCTGTATTTTATTTTTTACAAAAGTGTAGGAATTAAAAAGAAAAAACGAGATGTTAATTTAATACTAAGAATTGTTATTCTAATTTTTTAATGAAAACAATAAATCTTCCATTGTATTAAATTGAAAGTCTGCCAGAGCAAGTTTTGGATTCGGGTGATGAGATTTTTCAGGAATACAAATTACAGTCATATTTGCAGCTTTCCCAGCGATTACTCCATTTAGGGAGTCTTCAATAACGAGACATGTAGATGGAATACTACCTATGTTATCCGCTGCGGTCAAATAGACAGCAGGGTGCGGTTTTCCATGAGTTTCGTTTTCTGCAGAAAAGATCCCGTCAAATAATGATTTTATTTCGGTTTTCTGTAATACAGCCTCAATTAGTACTCTTGGTGAAGAACTGGCTAATCCAATTTTTTTACTTTCTTTTACAAAAAGTAAAGTCTCTTCAACACCGGGTAACAATTTACCTTCTGCATTTATGAGATTAACCATTTGGTTAATTATTTGATTTTCAATTATATAAGTTGGTTTTTGCCAGTTTTCTTTTTCTTTCCAAAAAGTTATGACGTGGTCGATTCTCATACCAACGGTTAATTGAAAATCAGATTTTGATAGGCTGGAACCTAGTGAACTAAATACATCGTGCATTGCAGTCTTCCAAAGGGGTTCTGAATCAACAAGTACTCCATCCATATCGAAAAGTATTGTATCGTAATTTAGTAGGTCAAGCTTATTCATTTTTATACCTTCTTAATCGTTGTTTTCCGAGTAACCAATTTCTTTCATTTGCTATATAAATTGCCCCGGTAGAAGTAACTGCAACGGACTCTCTTTGTTTGTACTTATTAAAACGCTTAGATTTTGTTTTTAAAAGCGTTTCACCGTGTTTAGAATAATAGATTAACCTATTGTATGTCAAGCATAAAAACAATTCATTATAGCTTGTTGCGGCTGTGAATGAATCTTTTGTCCAGCTTTTTGTTCCAGGAATTAATTCACTCGTTTTTTTCCAGTCGCCACGGGATAAATTTTGGACATCTATAGCATAAACAAAACACTTGCCGTCAAATGGAGTTGTTCGACACTTAGTAAAAATCCACAAACTATCGTTTTGATAAACAAGACTTTCAGCATCAAAATAACGGTTTTCTGGTAGTGCGGGGAATTCGGTCTGTTCTGGATATGAAAAAGGATAAATTTCTGCTGAAACAGAGTCTTTTGTTAGTATCTCATTTATAGATAATTTTAAAACGCGAAGTTTTTTTCTCTTATTTTCATTATTACCTATATCTGCAATATATAGATTCCCTGAATTGTCTTTTGTCAAATCTTCCCAATCGGTGTTTTTCGCATTGTATACACGACATTCTTTTAAAATAGTGCCAAATAGATTCAACACATAAATTATAGGTTCGTTTCCCCCGTCGTTGTGTGCTAAAAGTAAACTATCACCAATACATTCAAGACCTGAAATTTCTTGTAGTTTAGGGCTTAATCGAAAAGATTTCTTATGTTGTGCTTGAGCGTTTTGATTGAGAACGAACATTAAAAGAAAACAGTGTACGAGTCTATTTTTCATGGATTTATTTTTATGCGTACAAGTTCGATTTTTCTATCGCTTACTTTCTCTACATAAATCACCTTGTTTTTAATTTGAATTTTTTCACCTTCTTCAGGAATCGTTTCCAATTCTTGTATAATCAGTCCTCCAAGTGTTTCGTATGCTTCAGATTCTGGAAAACCTAGATCAAATTTTTTGTTTAAATAATCAATCTCGACCCTTGCTGAAAAAAGATATTCTGTATCGCTTATTTTTTGTTCTAACCAGTCGTCTTTATCGTGTTCGTCTTCAATGTCTCCAAAAATCTCCTCGATGACATCCTCGATAGTTATAAGGCCCGCTGTCCCGCCATATTCATCCACAACAACTGCAATATTCCCAGCTTGTTTAGTAAATTGTTCAAGAATTTCACTTCCCGGAATTGCTTCAGGCACAAAGGATATCGGCATTAATATTTGTTTAATAGATTGAGGTTTTTTAAACATTTCAAATGAATGCACATAACCAATGATGTTATCAACGGTGTTTCGATAAACAATAATTTTGGACAGGCCTGTTTTGATGAATAAATTTGTTAAAACCTCAATAGAGTCATCTACATCCACAGAAACAATTTCTGTTCTAGGAATCATACAATCACGTGCTTTAACATTAGAAAAATCGAGGGCGTTTTGAAGAATTTGAATTTCATTCCCAAAATGGGCTTCAGAGGAAATCTTAGCATGAATCTCATGTATAAAATGTTCTAAATCCACCTTACTGAAGATTTTCTCATTTTTCTCAAGTTTTGTTCCTGTTAATCGCAACAAGGACCCGCTAATAAACAGCATAAACTGCGAGGGTAAATACAATAAAACGTATAAAATAAAAAGAAATCCAGAACCTAATTGTAAAAACCGATTAGGATTTATTTGAACAAGCGCTTTTGGTAAAAATTCGGCCACAAATAAAACGAGTAATGTTGATAAAACGGTTTGAACAATTAAAACTAATCCATTACTAGTTATATAACCACCCACAATTGGATTTAGTATTTCTGAAGAAGCTAAACCAAAGAGCACAAGTGAAATATTGTTACCCAGTAATAACATCGTGATCATATTAGACTCACTCGAATAAAACACGCCGATAATTTTACTGCTTATCGTACCTTTTGTTTTGTCAAGCTCTACTTTTAGTCGATTAGACGAAAGATATGCTAATTCCATACCTGAGAAAAAGGCTGAAAAAGCGAGGGAAAATAATATTATTAGAAAATTTGTGCTTTCGGTAGTCATTTGATTTCGGTTTATTTAACTACGTCAAAACCAATGTCTTTTCTGTAGTATGCACCGTCAAATGTGATTTTTTGTATACTCTCATACGATTTTGCTAAAGCAATTTCGAGGTTTTTACCATAGGAAGTAACGGAAAGCACTCTGCCTCCGGAAGTATTAATTGATGGACCGTCGGCCGCTGTACCAGCGTGGAAAACTAAGCTATCTGTAACATTATTTAATCCATAAATTGGTAACCCGGTTTTATACGTTTCTGGATATCCCCCTGAAACCATCATGACCGTTGCTGCACTTTGTTCAAAAAACTGAATGTCTCTTTCTGAGAGTGTATTAGTTGCTATCCCTTCGAAAAGATCTAAAATATCTGATTTTAAGCGAGGAATGACAACCTCTGTTTCTGGATCACCCATCCGGCAATTATATTCGATTACATAAGGTTCTCCTTTAACATTAATCAATCCAAAGAAAATGAATCCTTTGTATGGAATATTATCGTTTTTTAGCCCTTTCACTGTAGGAATTATGATTTGGTTGGTTACCTTATCCAGAAAAGCACCTTGCGCAAAAGGAACAGGGGATACTGCACCCATGCCACCTGTGTTTAATCCGAGATCATTTTCACCAATTCGTTTGTAATCCTTAGCTTCTGGCAATATTTTAAATGAATCACCGTCAGTTAACACAAAAACAGACAATTCGACACCGCTTAAAAACTGTTCAATAACGACTTTTTTTCCAGCATCACCAAATTTATTATCCGACAAGATCGTATACAATTCAAGTTTAGCGTCCTCAAGAGACTCTAAAATCAACACCCCTTTTCCCGCGGCTAATCCATCTGCTTTTAGCACATAAGGAGCTTTCATTTTTTCCAAATACACCAATCCTTGCTCCAGTGTTTCTTTTGTAAAACTTGCATATTTAGCTGTTGGAATCGAGTGACGAGCCATGAATTCTTTTGCATAATCCTTACTTCCCTCTAATTTTGCGCCTTCCTTTTGAGGTCCAATCACTGGAATTTTTCTAAGTAAGTTATCTTCTAAAAAAAAGTCGTGAATTCCGTTTACTAAAGGTTCTTCTGGCCCTACAACAACCATATCAATCTGGTTTTGCAAGACAAACTCTTTAATTTCATTGAAATCGTTTAAGGAAAGAGCTATGTTTTTGCCAAAATTTCGAGTTCCTGCATTTCCTGGTGCAATAAATAGTGCATCCAAAATAGAGCTTTGTGCAATTTTCCATGCCATTGCATGTTCACGCCCCCCAGATCCAAGCAATAATACTCTCATTTTTAAAAGTGTCTTTTAGCAATTGTTTAATAAAGAATTAAATAAGAATAGCCCGTCTTCATTACTTAAAAAGCGGTCTGAAGCGCGCTCTGGATGTGGCATCATCCCAAAAACATTCTTGCCTTTATTGGTAATTCCCGCAATATTGTTTAGCGACCCGTTTGGATTACTTTCGTTTGTAACCAACCCGCCTTCGTCGCAATATTGAAAAAGAATTTGATCATTGTCTTCCAGTGATTTAAGTGTGTCTTCATCCGTGAAAAATCGCCCCTCACCATGAGCGATAGGTATTTTATACGAACTGTTTTTAAGATCAATGGAAATAGCGGCTGAATTTGATACTGGTTTCAGAAAAGTGTTTTTACAAACAAAACGTTGATTATTGTTGTGTAATAATGCCCCCTCTACAAGTCCGGTTTCTGTTAGAATTTGAAATCCGTTGCAAATACCCATTACAAAACCGCCTCTTTGAGCGTGTTTAATCACTTCGTTCATGATGGGAGAAAACCGAGCAATTGCTCCAGATCGTAAATAATCACCATAAGAAAACCCACCAGGAAGGATAATAAAATCTACACCTTGCAGTGATGTGTCTTTGTGCCATAACTTTATTACCTGTTGATTAAGTTGTTCACGAAGCACATCAAACATGTCTTGGTCACAATTAGACCCAGGGAATGTTACAACACCAAATTTCATTTTAAATAGTTTTAGGTAAAAAAATCACCGAATCAAAGGTAATTAAAATTATAGCTACCCAAATGGAAGAACAGCAAAAAATTTAACGAATGAATAACCCAAAGCGATAAAGAATAAAATTCCTGCAAAAAGTCGATAGTGTCTGCTAGTTAAGGCATAATTAATGAAAAAAGGCAATGAAATTAAAACAAATGAAAAGCGATCAAACTGTCCGAAAAAGAATAAATCATATCCACCTATAATTATCCCAAAAACAAAAAAAAACCAAACTGGAACCATCATTTTACGCAGACGTAGTGTGGATTTTATCGCATTGGAGCGCAAACTAACAAATGCAAGTAAGAATAGAAATGTTAATATTATCAGCACAAATAGTAAATCAAAAACAATTATTTTCCACGTAGAGGGAACATTGAAAAAATCGATTAGAATAACCTTCTCGTTTATAAAATAATAAGAACCTACATAAATGAAAGGAATCAACAAGCCAACGATTACTAAGAAAATGTCTCTGAATTGAATGACTTTTAAATTCAAAACAGCTATGAAAAATGGAATAATATATATTATTGTTGGAGGATGTATGCAGAAACATAGCCCAAGTAATATTGCCCCATTGAATACATGTTTTTGGTCTCCGTCTTTTTGTTTGAGTAATAAAGTCTCTCTAAATACAGCGATTAATAACACATGCACTAATAAAATAGAATTAAAATAATAGAAACAAGGAAACAAACTAATAAGTACACAATATAAAAAGCCAGTAGAGTATATCGTTTTGTCGTGAAATTCGTTTTCGTTGAAAACACGAGTCAGATTTAATGCATTTATTAATACAAGAATTCCGGCAAGAAAACGAGAGAGGAAAGGAGAAATCGTAACCAGGTCACCAAATAACCCTAAATTAATCTGCTCTGGAATAACTATTGAATTAGAAAAGAAGTTTAATAAATGAAAGATAATAATTAGTAACGGCCCAAGAAAGAACCAAATTATCCTATATTCCACAAAAAACCGAATCATAGAGCGAAGTTAGTCTTTTTGTCGGTTATTTCTTTTTTACAACAATATTACAAGCTGTTTTAAGTTCTATTTTTTAATTTATATTTGTACTAAACTAGGCAGCCCAAGTGTTTCAATCGTTAAAATAAATAGAATGAGTCAAGAAAAAAACAAATATTCTGATAGTGAATTGGTTGAATTCAAAGAATTAATTAATAACAAGCTTAAAGAAGCACAAGAACATTATTCGTTGTTAATAGCTTCGTTGTCACATAGTGATGACCATGGCACAGACGATACCGGTAGAACCTTTAATATGATGGAAGATGGTTCTGAAACATTGTCAAGAGAAGAGGTTGCACAGTTGGCTGCGCGCCAAGAAAAGTTCATTCAAAACCTGCAAAACGCATTAATTCGAATTGAAAATAAAACGTATGGTGTTTGTCGTGTAACCGGAAAGTTAATTCCCAAGGAAAGACTGCGTTTAGTTCCTCACGCCACAATGGGAGTTGATGCGAAAAACGCACAAAACAAATAAAGGGTGAAGAAACAATTAGTTATTGTTGGGTCAATTATCTTGGCGGTTTTATTGGTCGATCAACTTGTTAAAATTTATATCAAAACGCAGTTTTTTCCTGGCGAGACAGTTTCTGTTTTCGGTGATTGGTTCGTATTAGAATATATTGAAAATCCGGGAATGGCCTTTGGAACAACATTTGGATCAAAAGTATGGCATAAACTAGCGTTAAGCGTATTTAGAATAGCAGCAATTACAGGAATTTCTATTTATTGGTACAAACAAGCGAAAAAAGGAGCAAAAACAGAGTTTTTAGTTGCAATTGGATTAGTCTTAGCGGGTGCAACTGGAAATTTAATTGATTCCATGTTTTATGATTTGTATTTCACTTTTGATCCTTGTATGCCTTACAATGGAATGGAAGGGTCAGGTGTTTTCGCTGACTGTTTCGGTTTTAAAAGAGAGGTGCGAAACACCGGGTTTTTAATGGGAAATGTTGTTGATATGTTTAAATTTCAAGCATTTTGGCCAAATTGGGTTCCTGTTTTGGGAGGGAAAGAAGTGTTTCCCGCGATATGGAATGTAGCTGATGCGGTTATAACCTCTGGCGTAATATTGATATTTTTTAGACAAAGAAGTTATTTCAATGAAAAAAAGCAGTCCGTTTGATTAGACTGCTTTTTTGGAGTTATCGTTTGGTTTTTATAACCCGATGATCTGCCTCACTTCAACTTCTGTGATGCTTTTTTTAACACCGGATTGTGATAAATAGGAGCGGTTCACAAGCCTGCCATGTATGGCGACTTTTTTACCCTTTTCGCTATATTTTTCAATAAATTCAGCCATGTTTCCCCAAGCAAAAACGCGGTGCCACTCTACGTCTTTTTTAAATTTCCCGCTATTACTTCTATAGGTGTTATCGGTTGCTAAATTAAATCGGGCAATGCTCTTACCATTTTCAAAACGAGTTATCTGAGTGGATGAACCAATGTTGCCAATGAGTGTGATGTGATTTCTTACTGTTGTCATTTGTGAGGGTTTTATTAATTATTTGGGATTAAGGTTAAGTCGTTGATTTCAATTTCTGATATTAATTTAGGAACGCCGCCCGCTTTATAAAACCGGCTTACTATTTTGCCTTCGATTGCTAGGTTAGTCCCTTTTAATTCTAACTCTTCAAGAACTTTCACCCATCTACCCCAAGCTGTTAGCGTATGCCAGGTGTCCCTGGATTTGGATTTGCCCTTTTCGTCGAAATAAGTTTCTTTGGTTGACATCGTGAACTTTACTAGTTTTTTTCCATTATCAAGTTCTATAAACTGTGCGGCAGATCGCGCTTTTCCTATTAGATTTACGTAATTCATTTTTGTTGGTGTTATTTATTATTCGTCTTTTGAGTTGTTTTTTCTAACGTTTTTTCATTGGCCGCTTTTAACACCAAGAATTCATTTACTTCAACGAAGGTGACAAATCGTTTTTCACCATTTTTCGTTTCATAGTTTTGATTAACTAACCGCCCCTCTAGTACGATTTCTTGTCCCTTGTGAAGCGTTTTTTGCATTCGTTGAGCCACTTTCCCCCAGGCATTTATTGTATGCCATTGTGTTTGTTCCTGCCATACACCATTTAACTTGTATGATTCATTTGTTGCAACCGTAAAACGGGCTAGCGTTTTTCCTGTTTCAAATGTTACTACTTCTGGATTTGCGCCCAGCCTACCGATCAAACTCACTTTGTTTCTTAGTGCATTCATGTTTGTAAAAATTAAGGTTTGAAAAAATTGTTGTGTCCTTTTTCGTTTTTGATTCGAATTGACTCTGCAAAGTTTCCATCACCTCAAAACTTTATTCGGTAAATAATCGTTTATTGTCGATTATTATTCGTTTGTAAATGTTTTAAATTTATTATGTCTCTGTAAATGAGGCAAATAATCAAATAAATGAATGGTTTGAAATAAGTTTAAAAAAGCGAGATTTATTTTTTGATAGGCGCAAAAAACACTTATTCGAAGTGTAAAGAATATCCTATTCATTTTGTATCTTTACCACCCACAAAAAAACGGAATGTCAAAAGTTAGAAAACAAGAAGCGCTGGATTACCACTCAATGGGTAAACCAGGAAAAATAGAAGTAGTTCCCACAAAACCATATGCCTCTCAACGAGATTTGTCACTTGCTTATTCACCGGGTGTAGCAGAACCTTGTTTGAAAATAGCCGAAAATAAAGAGGATGTATATAAATACACGAGTAAGTCAAACTTGGTTGCAGTAATCACCAATGGAACAGCGGTTTTAGGTTTGGGTGATATTGGTCCTGAGGCATCAAAACCTGTAATGGAGGGAAAGGGACTGTTGTTTAAAATTTTTGCTGACATTGATGTTTTCGATATTGAAATCGACGCAAGGGATCCTGAATTATTTATCCAAACGGTAAAGGCGATTGCTCCTACTTTTGGAGGAATTAATTTGGAAGACATAAAGGCACCTGAAGCATTTGAAATAGAAAGACGATTAAAGGAGGAATTAGATATTCCGATTATGCATGATGATCAACACGGCACGGCTATTATTTCTTCTGCAGCACTTTTAAATGCACTAGAATTAGCGGGTAAAAAAATTGATGATGTGAAAATCGTTGTTTCTGGAGCTGGGCCTTCTGCTATGTCTTGCGCAAAATTATATCATTCTTTAGGGGCAAAACTATCGAACATCTTCATGTTCGATTCAAAAGGTCTACTTTCTAAAAAGCGCACCAATTTGGATGATTACAAACAGTTTTTTGCCACACACGAAAATGTTATTTCATTTGAAGACGCATTCAAAGACGCCGATGTTTTTCTCGGATTGTCTCGCGCTGGTTTAGTGTCAAAGGAAATGATTGCTGTAATGGCAAACGATCCAATTGTATTTGCTTTAGCCAATCCGGAACCTGAAATTTCCTATAAGGACGCTACCTCTGTTCGGAAAGATATTATTTTAGCAACAGGCCGCTCTGACCACCCTAATCAGGTAAATAATGTGCTTGGTTTTCCATTTATATTTAGAGGTGCTTTAGACGTTCGAGCAACAACAATTAATGAGGAAATGAAACTTGCAGCTGTTAAAGCAATAGCTGCTCTGGCAAAGGAAACGATTCCAGAAGAAGTAATTCAAGCTTATGGAGAAAAGAATATTTCGTTTGGTCGTGAACAAATCATTCCAAAGCCATTAGATCCGCGTTTGATTCATTATGTGGCCCCGGCGGTTGCAAAAGCAGCGATGGATTCTGGTGTAGCAAAAAATCCAATTTTAGATTGGGATGAATATGAGTCAATTTTAAAAAGCCGATTAGGCCTCGATAATAAGCTCATTCGTAATATCACTACAAAAGCACAATCAAACCCTAAAAAAGTCGTTTACGCCGAAGGGGACAACGTTAAAACATTGAAGGCTGCACAAGTAGCGTTTGAAGAAGGGTGTGCGTTTCCTATTTTACTCGGCAAGAAAAAACGCATTGAAGCACTGATTGAAGAATACGGTATTGATTTGCCTGAAAAAACAATTGTAGATCCGAAATCGGAAGAAGAAGAAACAAGACGCGCCGTGTATGGTAAAGCGTTTTTCGAAAAACGAAAACGAAAAGGATTCACCGAATTTGAAGCGCTTCAAATTATGAGAGAACGCAATTATTTTGGTTCTATGATGGTCGATCAAGGGGATGCAGACGCAATGATTACGGGGGCAACAAGAAGCTATCGATCATCCATAAAGCCGGCTCTTCAAACTATTGGATTACAAAAAGACGTGAATTTGGTAGCGGGAATGTATATTCTCATTACTAAAAAGGGACCATTATTTTTAGCAGACACCACGGTAAATTTAAATCCAACGGCAGAGCAAATTGCGGAAATAACGGTAAATGTTGCCAAAACAATCCGTAAATTAAAAATGACTCCGCGTATAGCCTTGTTAAGTTATTCCAACTTTGGCTCTTCACCAGGCGATGATTCTGAAAAAATGGCTAAGGCTGTTCAGATTTTACATGAAAATCACCCATCCTTAATTGTGGACGGAGAAATGCAAGCCAATTTTGCTTTGAATAAAGAAATGATGAATGAAAAATTTGCCTTTTCGCATTTGGCTAATAAAGAAGTAAACACGTTGATTTTCCCTAATCTTTCAGCTGGAAATATCGCATATAAGCTTTTACAACAAACAACAGATGCGGATGCAATAGGACCCATTTTAATTGGATTAAAGAAACCGATTCATATTCTTCAGCTGGGTAGTTCGGTTCGAGAAATTGTGAACATGGTTAAAGTAGCTGTAATTGACGCTCAAAACAAATAAATATGATAGGACAATTAACAGGACGCCTTATTGAAAAAACACCCACTGAAATTGTGGTAGATTGCGCAGGTGTTGGGTATGAGGTTCGAATATCATTAAACACATTTTCAGCACTTGGTACAGAAGAAGCTGTCAAGGTTTTTACCAAATTAATTGTTCGAGAAGACGCTCATTTGTTGTATGGTTTTCATACTAAAGAAGAACGTGAAATGTTTAATCATTTAGTGAGCGTTTCAGGAATTGGCCCAAATACAGCCATGATCATGCTGTCTTCATTGACTCCCGACGAAGTTGCTAATGCAATTCAGACAGAAGATGTTAGAACGATACAAAGTATAAAAGGCATCGGTGCTAAAACGGCCCAACGAGTTATTATTGATTTAAAGGATAAAGTGTTAAAATTGAGCGTTGCGAGTGAAAATATAGCTTTTAGTCACAATACAATTAGATTTGATGCGTTAAACGCTTTAGTTTCTTTAGGTTTTGATAAAAAATCTGCGGATAAAGTGTTGGATAAATTGGTTACAGGTCAAGAATCCGTGGAAGAATTAATTAAAGGAGCATTAAAATTATTGTAACATTGAACCGGATAAAAATTAAAAATATTTCGTTTGAAAAGTGGTTGGTTTTATCACACTTTATTTTCGTAGGTTTTGGTTTTT
This sequence comes from Lishizhenia tianjinensis, assembly GCA_945863425.1. Classification (GTDB taxonomy): domain Bacteria; phylum Bacteroidota; class Bacteroidia; order Flavobacteriales_D; family Crocinitomicaceae; genus UBA952. Next base: position 19,510 of record CAMBBW010000008.1, on the reverse strand, counting down.
TGGCACAAGACACCACATTACAATTTCCAATTTCCAACCCACTAGACCCAACATTAAACACACCGCAAAGTTTTGATTTTGGTGATCCAAGTTCTGTGGAACAAACGGTGGTTTATGATCCCGTTACAGGACAATACATTTTTACAGAACGGATGAGTAATGGTTTGTATTATCGATATCCTTCTATGATGACCTTAGAAGAGTATTTGGAATATGAACGTAAAAAATCAACAACATTAAATTGGCAAAAAAAGATTGAAGAACAAACAGAAAAAGGCCGCCCCTTTGAGTTACCTATTAAAGTGGGTAGTAAATTGTTTGCAGACTTTTTTGGTGGAAATGAAATTGTGTTAAGACCCCAAGGTCAGGTGGAAGTTTCGCTTGGCGCCAATTATTCTAGATATGATAATCCAATCTTACCGCTGAGACAAAGACAGATAACCCGTTTTGATTTTAACCAGCAAATTCAAATGAATTTAGTTGGACAAATAGGTTCTAAACTGAAAATAAATACCAGTTATAATACCCAAGCTGCTTTTGATTTTGATAATATTTCAAAATTAGAACACACGGGCAATGAAGATCAAATTTTACAAAAAATAGCTTTAGGACAAATTACCTTTGATTCTCCAACTTCATTGATTCAAGGATCTTCCACCTTGTTTGGAGCCAAGGCCCAATTAAAATTTGGTCGTTCTTATTGGGATTTGTTTGCTGCCACTTCGAAAGGAAAAAGACAAGAAATTAATATTACTGGAAAATCTCAAGTGCAAAAATTTGAGTTGGGTGCAGATAAATACGAAGCAAATAGACATTACTTTTTAAATTTATACCATCACGATCATTATGATGAAGCGATGGCAACCCTTCCTGTTGTTAGTTCCACAGCATATATTACCCGAATTGAAGTTTGGTTAACCAATCGAACGAATAACACGGAAAACACAAGAAACATTGTTGCTTTCGCTGATTTGGGAGAGGCAAAACCAGCTAATTGTCAAGGAAGCCCTGGCGGATATGCAACAGAAATTAGGCCAGACAATGAATCAAATAATTTGTATCAATGGGCCTCTTCTCAACCACAGATTCGTGCTTTTCAAAATGCAGTAACCTCGCTCGCAACACAGGTGACAGCTCCAGGGCCATTTACGCAAGCAGTGCATTATGAAAAAGTTGAAAATGCGCGCAAATTAACCGAACAAGAATATACGTACAATGCATTATTGGGATATGTCTCATTAAATACCCCGCTAAATAATGATGAGGTTTTAGCGGTTGCATACGAATACACTTACAATGGTGAAACGTTTCAAGTAGGTGAACTTTCAACAGATGGAGCTCAAGGACAAGAAGCGCTGGTGTTAAAATTATTAAAACCAACCATTACAAATCCGAGAAATAAAGTATGGGATTTGATGATGAAAAATGTTTATTCCATCGGTGCTTTTCAGGTAGATCAGACAGGGTTCAAAATTGATATACTTTATAACAATAGAGAGACTTCGGTGAATGTACCTTATTTTCCTATGACTGGTGTTGACGATCGTCAAATCGTTACGCTATTGGAAATGGACAAATTGAATCAAAATAATCAACCATTTACAGATGGAGTTTTCGATTTTGTTCCTTTTACAATAACAGGAAATAAGATGGAAAATGGTGGAACTATCAATAAAAAAAATGGACGTATCTATTTTTCAACGATTGAACCTTTCGGAAAAACGCTTCAATCCAAATTAGTTGCAGCAGGAATAGCACCAACGTTAATTGATCAAGTTATTTATACAGAATTGTATGATTCAACAATAACTGCCGCTCAACAAATTCCAGCTAAAAATAGATTTTCATTTAAAGGGGAATACCAATCTTCAATTACTTCGGATATTCCACTGAATGCACTTAATGTTCCGCAAGGCGCAGTAACCGTAACGGCTGGTGGAATAAAATTAACCGAGGGATTGGATTATTCTGTAGACTATAATTTGGGGCGGGTAAAAATATTGAATACTGGAATTTTAGAGTCTAATACCCCAATAAAAATCTCAATTGAAAGTAATTCTGTGTTTGGTTTCCAAGCAAGATCAATGATTGGCGGTAGATATAGTTATCGATTGAGTGATAAGTTTAATGTTGGTGCTACTGCTTTGCGGATGCTTGAGCGACCGGTTACTCAAAAGGTAGATATTGGCAACGAGCCGTTTAAAAACACCATGATAGGAGTAGATTTAGCATTCAAAACAAATTTGCCCTTCTTGACAAAACTAGTAGATTTTTTACCGGGTATTTCAACGAGTGCAATGTCAACCTTATCATTTACCGGTGAGGTAGCGCGATTAATTCCGGGCCAACCTAGAGCAATAAACAAAGAAGGAACGTCTTATGTTGATGATTTTGAAGCGTCACAAAGTGCAATTGATTTGCGTCAGTTTTCTTCTTGGAGAATGGCTTCTGTACCACAAGGTCAGCCAGATTTATTTCCAGAGGCCCAAACAAAGACGCTTGCTGCTGGATATAAACGAGCCAAATTATCTTGGTATGTAATTGACCCTGTTTTCTATCAAGGAAACTCATTGACTCCCCAACATATTAAGCAGAATCCACAAATGTTAGCCGATAGTAGAATGAGGCTAGTCAATCAGGTGGATATTTTCCCGAACCTACAAATGCAATATGGATCAATACCAAACATTCCAATTCTTGATTTAGCTTTTTATCCGAAAGAGCGGGGAATGTACAATTACGACAAGTCAAGCACGATAAATCCGGATGGAACATTTACCAATCCCGAAAATCGATGGGGTGGTGTAATGCGCTCATTAACTACGAATGATTTTGAGTTGGCAAACATTGAGTTTATTCAGTTTTGGGTGTTGGATCCTTTTAACGATGACGCTGAAAATGCTAACCCAAATTCCGTGCATACCGGAGGAGATTTTTACATCAACTTGGGTAACATTTCTGAAGACATTTTACCTGATTCTAGAAAAAGTTTTGAAAATGGGCTGCCTCCTTTAGGAACATCCATAACAGACAATTTAGATACAACCGCTTGGTCCAAAATCTCTACGCAACAAGTGGTCGTTAATGCTTTTGATACTGATCCTGCTTCTCGATTGAATCAAGATGTTGGTATTGATGGTTGGAAATCAGTTGAGGAGAACGTTGCCTACCAAGACTTTGTGACTTGGGTACAAAACACCCCAGATTTATCTCAAGCTACAAAAGATAAAATTCTAGCGGACGTCTCCAATGATAATTATAATTATTATTTGGATGATAATTATGATGTCCAAACAGCAACTATTTTAGAACGATATAAAAAGTACAATGGCATGGAGGGAAATTCTCCCACACGTGAAATGTCTGATACAGCCAATGTGGATGGATACCCAACCCAAGCAACGAATCAGCCTGATATCGAAGACATCAATCAAGATAATAATTTATCTGAAACAGAAAGCTATTTCCAATATAAATTAAGTTTGCGGCCATCCGAAATGCAAGTGGGCAAGAATTTTATTACTAATGTTCAAACGTATCAAAATGGAAACAAAACAGAAAAATGGTACCAATTTAAAGTTCCTTTAGTTGGATACGAAAAACGAGTTAATGGAATTCAAGATTTCCGTTCAATCCGCTTCATGAGGATGTTCCTTAAAGATTTTGATGAAGAAGTTGTATTACGTTTTGCTCGATTGGAGTTATTAAGAGGTGAATGGAGAAGGTATCTTTTGGATTTGAATCAACCAGGTTTGAGCGTGCAAACGGATCCTAATTTAACCACTTTCAATATTGGTGCTGTAAACGTGGAAGAAAACGACCAACGTTCGCCAGTTAAATATGAAATTCCACCAGGAATTACGCGAGAAATAGATCCATCGCAAGTGTATCAAAGACAATTAAACGAACAGTCTTTGTCCATGGAAATTTGTGGTTTACAAGATGGAGATGCTCGTGCAGCCTATAAAAATGTTCAATTTGACGTAAGAACGTACAAAAAATTAAAAATGTTTGTTCATGCGGAAGAAATCAAAGCAAATACATTGAAAAACAAAGACTTAACCATGTTTGTTAGGTTGGGTACGGACTTTGCGGAGAACTATTACGAATACGAACTTCCAATGGATGTAACGCCTTGGTATTCTACCGTGGCAGACGATATATGGCCTACTAATAACAATGTGGAAATTGTTTTTGATGACTTTTTAAATCTAAAAAAAGAACGGAATCAAAAGATTGAAAATGGCGCGGCAGGCGTTTCTTATGTGGTTGAGTATTCTGATTTGGATCCCAAAAACCCAAATAGAAAAATTAAAGTGAAGGGTAATCCCAACTTCCAAGGATTGAAAACGATTATGATTGGGGTGCGCAATCCGCTCAAAAACGATCCAAATAATATTTGGAAACCGGATAACGGAGATGCAGAATGTGCAATTGTTTGGGTGAATGAGCTTAGATTGACTGATTTTGTAAGCGAAGGAGGAGATGCCGCAATTGGACAAATGCGTATGCAAATTGCTGATGTTGCTACCGTTTCAGCATCAGGAAATTATTCAGGAATCAACTGGGGAACGATTGAAAGTCGTGTTCAAGAGCGTCAACGAAATGAAAAAATAGGATTAGATCTTAATACTACTGTTCAAGTGGGACAGTTCTTTGGAAAAAAAGCCCGTCTGTCTTTACCGTTTTTCTATGGCTATTCGTTGGGTATTATTAATCCGGAATACGATCCATTTAACCCAGATGTCAAATTGCGCGATTATGATTTGGCAACGCGAAGAGAAAAATCGAAGTTGGGACAAGATTTCACAGAAAGAAGATCATACAACTTTTCAAATGTCAGAAAAGAAGCAAAAGCAGGAGCAAAACCGGGATTCTGGAAAATCAACAATTGGTCTGCTAACTATGCTTTTTCGGAAGTGATGCGCCGTGATTTTAATATCAATTTTGACAAAACCAAAACATATACAGGAGCATTAAATTACAACTATACGTTTGCTTCAAAGCCATGGGAGCCTTTCAAAAAATGGAAACCCGTTCAAAAATCAAAATGGCTAAAATTGGTGAAGGAAACCAACGTGTTTTATATGCCTAAAAACATTACGTTTACGAATGATATATCAAGAATATATAATGAACGTCAAATAAGAAATAACTTGGTGCCAGATTATGAATTTGCACCGGTGTTTTTAAAGCGATTTGATTGGGTGAGGGGATATAATGTTGGATATGATTTAACGAAGAACATTAAAACCACTTTTAGCGCTACTAACCGTGCGATTTTCGAAGAAGGAAATAGCCGAGTAGATCGAAAACTAGATCCAGCCGGATACCGTGAATACGTGGATACACTGCGTTCACAAATTGGAACTTTTGGTAGAACAATGGATTACACCCATAATTATTCAATTAGCGCCAACCTACCGTTGGATAAGTTTCCTCTAACAGATTGGTTGAGTTTAAATGGAAAATATGCAGGAACATTTAATTGGCAACGTTCTCCGTTAGGACAATCTGAGTTTGGAAATACAATTCAAAATAACCGAACGATTAATTTTACAGGTCAAGCCAATTTTGTAAATCTATACAACAAGGTGCCTTTCTTTAAGCGGGTTTTGGCCGGTGGTAAAGCAGCTCGCGGTAAGCTCAATGTAAAGGATTCAAATGGTGACGGTAAAGATGGTAAGCCTAATCAAAATGACCAAAAGAAAGAAGAAAAAGCAAAAGAAGATCAAAAGAAAGAAGCCGAAATGTTGGCTAAAATGACACCAAAAGAAAAGAAAAAATACTTACGTAAAAAGAAAAGAGATCAGCGCAAGAAACGACAAGCAGAAAAAGCCAAAGAAAAACCAAATGTTATATTGGCAGCGGGTTCTCGTATACTAATGACCGTAAGAAATGTATCTGGTACTTATGCCCTAAGTGATGGAACCCTATTGCCTGGGTATAACCAAGAAACTAGAAATCTGGGTATGAATAGTAATACATTTGGGTTAACCAGTTTTGTGTTTGGTAAACAAGGATATGATATTTTGGGTAGAGCAAATAATTACGATATATCTGCCCTTGCCACTAATAATAACTGGCTGGTACAAAACAGTAATTTAAATAAAGCATTTACTACCACACATTCCGCTAATTTGAATTTACGCGCTAATTTGGAACCATTAAAAGATGTGATTATTGAGATGACTTTAAATAGAAATTACAGCAATAATTCTTCTGAGTTTTATCGTTGGAATAGTACAAGCACTCAATTTGAAAGCCAAAGCAGGGTTCAGACATCTACATTAACGTATTCTAACCTCACAATTGGTTCTGCATTTGCATTAATTAATGCCCGTGATTTTAGTTCCGAAACATTCAATACCCTACTCGCCAATCGAGAGTCTGTGTCTACTTTGTTGGGTCAGCAAAACTCAAATTCCTCTTCAATTAATGGGTCTGGATATTACACCGGGTATTCTGGAAGTCAACAAGAAGTGGTCTTAGGATCCTTTTTAACGGCTTATAGCAAGACGAATGTAAATAATCAAACAATTAATCCAATTAAAAATATGCCACTTCCAAATTGGTCTATTAATTATAATGGATTAACAAAATATGCATTTGCAAAGAAATACGTGAAGAATTTTGTAATTAAACACGGGTACAGTTCAACAGTTAGTGTAAATGGCATGCAAACCAATTTAAATGCAGAATTAGACGCAAACGGAAACGCTAGTGCACGGGATATTAATAACAACTTCATTTCTGGAATGCAAGTTCAAAATGTGGTTATAACGGAACGGTTCTCTCCCTTAATTGGATTTGATGCTACGTGGAATATCAAAGGGCAGGGATTAATAACGAAGTTTGAGTATAAAAAGGACCGAAGCGCAACCCTTTCTTTGAATAATAATCAGGTGACAGAAGTCTTAGGAAATGAAATGATTATTGGAACCGGTTATAAATTCTCCAAAGTAAAACTCCCTATTCAACGCGTTCCTGCAAGTGATGTAAACATACGTTTTGATTTTTCTTTTAGAGATAATTTAACAGTTATTCGAAAAGTTGTTGAAACAACAAATCAAGCGACAGCTGGTCAGCGTGTGATTTCAATTAAAGCCTCTGCAGATTATAATTTGTCCCAAAATTTAACTTTGCAGTTTTATTATGATCAAGTGTTGAATACGCCAAAGATTGCAACAGCTTATCCAACTCAAAACTTAAGCACAGGGTTTAAATTAAGATTCAACCTTGCTGGAGTACAATAATGCAAATTAGAGAGTCATCACCCGGAGACGAGAAGGCTATTTTTGATTTAATATATGCCTTGGCGGTGTATGAAAAAGCGCCAGAACAAGTAACTAATACACCCGAACAACTTCGTAAAGATCTGTTTGAAGACAAAATTTGTCATGCTTTTGTTGCCGAAGAGAACGGCCAAATAATTGGTTTTTCGTTATACTATATTTCATATTCTACATGGAAGGGGAAATGTTTGTATTTGGAAGATTTCTTTGTGATTCCAGAAACAAGAAAACAAGGAATTGGGGAGCAATTGTTTCGAAAAACGGTTCAAAAGGCAAAGGAATTAGGGGTAAAGCGTATGGATTGGCAAGTGTTGGAATGGAACGAACCAGCTTTAAATTTTTATCGGAAACAAGAGGCAATTTTAGACCCTGAATGGATTAATGGTCGGTTGTTTTTTAAGTAAAACCAAAAAGCCACAAAAAATCGAATTACATTACTTCTTTAGATTCAATTTGATTATGATTCAGGGCGATAAAAATGGCGCAAATTCCCCAAATCGGAATAGATGCCTTGTCTGTGTCTAAGTAATTATTTAGAAACCCATGTATAAAATAAGTGCTAAGCCCTAAAATGCAGCTCAAAACAATCGCTCGAGTTGCCCTATCTTGTTTATCTATTTTGTAATACAAGTGAATTCCACTAAAAAATAATGTTGAAACTAAAACACTAAAGGCAAGAAAACCTAGAATTCCTGTTTCAGAAAGTGCGCCAAGGTATTCACTGTGCGCATTACCTTGGTCGCCAAAATTAGTGGAGATTATCGTTAAGTTTTTCGGTTCTTGGAATTGAGCATACTCAAAAGTGTATGTACCAGGCCCAAAACCAAGTAGCGGCCGTTGCTTAAACATTTCAATCGCGCATGCCCACCGGTTAATTCGTTCTAAATTGGAAGCGTCTGTTGATACATTTGCAGCACTTTGCAGGCGGGTTCCAAATTCTTCTGTGGTATGTACTTCCTCATTACGTGCCAACTCCATTTGGATTTGATCCCAAAAAGTAAAGGTTCCAATAAGTGCAATTGCTGCCACAGTAAGTAAATACTTGAAATTAATTCGGAGGTAAATTAGTAACCAAACGAATAATGCCCCAAAAACACTGAGCCAAGCCGCCCTAGTGTAGGAGAAAAATAATCCCACCAATAAAACACCAATCAGAACGATTAATCCGGTTTTCTCCAATGGATTGGTGTTTTTGAGAAAAAATAAACTAATGGCTAATGGCAAAACTAAAGCTAAAATTGCGCCGTAAATAGTATGGTCTTTGAAAAAAGGATACATCACCCAATGTCCTTCTTTTTCACCAAAATTATAGATGCTATGATGTATTAAGGTGTATATTGTAACAAGAGCGGTCCCTAAAACAAAAAGGAAAATAAACCAATGGATTGTTTTTTTATCTTGAAAGAATAGTGGTGCGGCCAACAGTAATGGAATCATGAACCAAATTTTAGCCAATAAGAATTTTATTGAAACGATGGGGTGACTACTCGTAATCGTGGCTAAAATGAGTATCAGCATATAAAATCCCGCCGCTAAAACAATCGGATGATTCCAAATATAACGTGGAATAGTTTTTTTGCGCAGTTCGAAAAAGATAACCAAAAGCATCAACCCAAAAAAGAATGGCTCGGTTGGAATAAACAAGCCAAAGCCGTCAGTATATTCTTCAATGTTTATGGACAGTGGAGTCAAAAAAACCAAACTCAAAAAAACGGTTTTGGTGTGATAAATAGCGCCGTAAATTCCAAGTAAACCGAACGGAAACAAGCTAAGCCAATACAAATCTTCCCAAATGAAAACAGAAAGTAAAAGTAGAAAGACTACAAGCGAAATAACAGGAAATAAAGCGTTTTTCAACAATGTCATTATTTCAAGGCTTTCAATTCTTTAAAGCGTTGCTGAACTAATAAAATAAATAACGAAAAGACAAGAGCACCTATGGCGCCCACTAATACAATAATTAAGCGTTTGGGCTGATCTTTTTTGTCAGCAACTACAGCATATTCTACCACAAATTTATGGTTGAACTTTGTGTTAGCATCGGATTCTGCTTGTTCGTATGCAATTTGAAATTCTTCAAGTTTGGATATTTTTTCATTTCTAAGTCTTTCTAATCCGTCGTATTTTGATCCGTACTTGATATTCATATCAATTTTTTCTTTCATGTCAGATCGGTCATTTCCCGTGGCTCCAACGTAAGCTTCAAAGAGTCCAGAACGACTTTGAAAAGACATTACCCCTATGGCGGAAAGGGTATCTAATTCAATGTTCATTGTTTCAATTTCCTTTTCTAATTGCTGCTTTTTTCTTTTATTGATTTCATATGCGGGAATTGTACGTTGTGAAACCATTTCATTTTTAACGGAGTCAATTAATTCTACAATGCTATTTGCCATTGTTGCTGCTAGTTTTGGGTCTTTGTCTAATACATCAATTTTAATAGAGCCAAATCGGGTGCGAGTAAACGTAAAATGACCATCATATTGTTTAACTAATTTGTAGTATTTGTTTTGATCAGTTGGATCAATGTCATAATGTTCCATTAGTTTGAACTTAGAAACTATACGGTCTCTAATTTTTGAAGATTGTAGAATTTGTACCAATTGTTCGGCTTGTTCTTCTTCTCCAAAATCCATGGAAGCTGTTTTTGCGTTTCGTTGTTCTGAGAAAGAAACAGTTGAGGATGCTGCAGGAAAAACAATGGCCGTAGATAAATAGAGTGGCTTGATTAAGAGAGATACAACAATGGAAAGCACGGTGGCAGCTCCAGTAAATAATAAGATGAATTTTCGGTTAAGCCAGATGAATTGAATGAAATCGTTTCTGTTTTCAGCTAAATCCGTTGGTAATTGTGGCATAGGTTGAATAGTTTTCGCGCGCTAAGTTAGAGAATCAAACCGTTTTTTTAACGGTGTTTACGCTGAAATATTGTTTTTTGTTGCTTTTGACGGGAGAAACATCAATTTCAATTCCTTGATGTCAATTATTCGAAGGGCCAATAATAAAATCCCTCCCAGTATTAGTTGTACAATAAATAGCATTTCTGACGATGATATAAGCAAGCCAATTAGCACTAACGTTGCAATTAGTATGAGGTGTACCCCAATAAATTTAGGGATGAAACGAAACCCAATTTTTTCTTTAGCTATAAATAATTGAGCGATTGCCACAGTAAGTTGAGTGATAAAAAAGGTAACTCCAATTCCTGTAGAGCCATAAAGCGGCGCCATAAAAAGGTTCATGCCAATATTGAAAAAAACAGCAGCGGCGGCTAAGTAATTGAGTTCTTTAAAATTTCCATTGGCAGAGAGAAGGGTTCCAAAAATAAAATTCAAGCTAATTCCAAAAAAACCAAGCATGAGCCAACGGAAAGATTGAGCGGAATAATAGACGTTGTTTTCGTAAATCCAACCGAGAACCAATTCGGCATTGAAATAGAGCGCAATTATTAACACGCTGCATCCGCCAATTAGTAGGTTTCCGCTAGTTTGCAACAAGGGAATAATTTCTTTGTTCGATTGTTTTAATAAACGAGAAAACATCGGAAAAAGAAGACCCGCGAACACCATTCCAAACATGTATAGCGCATCAAGCAATCGAAATCCTTGGGCATAAACACCGGCTTCGAATCTTCCCGTTTCATGCAATCGTTCCAAAATTACGGAGTCAGACCGCGTGTATAATAGCATTAGTAAAATTAAGGCTGCATAAGGCAGACTTTGTTTAATTACAGTTGCGGAGAATTTTCGGTCAAATGTAAAATGATTCAGATGAATTATTCGTGAAAGTAAAAAAAGTGCAACAAGCAGGGTGATTGCATAGCAAATTGTTTGTATCCATATATACCATTCAATTTGAAATTCGGCAGTAAAAAAACTTGTATACAAAACAACGCCACAAATAAAAATCAATAAAAACCGATCTAAAACAGACAATATAGCATCCGTTTTAAAGTAATGTAATCCAGAAAAAAAACTTCGTGCATAGGCAGTGAACATGATCAGTAATTGATTAAAAATCAAAACACCCATTAAATGAAGTTCATATCCATGATATCCAATGAAAACAGCAATACACAGTGTAAAAACGGAATAAACAAGAAAAAGTATTCCGCGCAAAACCATAATTCGCCCAACGTGTTTGGTTGCTGCAAATGGATCTTGGGCCATTGTTCGGATGGTATAATTGTTTATCCCCAAATCAATTAGAATATTAAATAATACGGAAAGATTCAGAAGTGAAAAATACAACCCGTATTCGGTTGCGCCAACTCGGTTTTGAACCGCAGCATCAATACCAAACAGAGAAATCGGTTTTATTAAAAGATTTAATACTAAGGAAAGCAATAAAGTGCTCAGAAATTTTCCTTGCATTTGAGTGGAGGAGCGAATTTATTTAATCAATAATTTAAAGCCTTTCCCATGAATGTTCATGATCTCAATGTTTTGATCTTCTTTTAGCAATTTCCGCAATTTCGCAATGTAAACATCCATGCTGCGCCCATTGAAATAATTATCATCTCCCCAAACGGCTCTTAGTGTGGCTTGCCTATCTAGAATTTCATTTTGGTTTTTCACCAATAAAAGGAGTAAATCATTTTCTTTGGTCGTTAGTTTTTTTGCCCCATCGATAACATGAAGAATGCGTAATTCTGGTTCATATTTAATTTTACCGATATACATTTGTGAGTTCACATCAATTTGTTCTGGCATTACACGCTTAAGAATAACATTCATTCTTGCTAAAAGCTCCTCCATGGAGAAGGGTTTTGTTAGGTAATCGTCTGCACCCACATCAAATCCATGCAATTTATCCTCCTTCATCGCCTTGGCGGTTAAAAATAAGATGGGCACTTTTTTATCTACTTCTCTAATTTCTTTTGCCAATGTGAAACCATCCATTTCCGGCATCATCACATCAAAAACGCAAAAATCAAATGAGTCTTTTGTAAATCGCTCGTATGCGGCTTTTCCATTTCGGGTTAATATAACTTGAAACCCCTTGTTTTGTAAATAGGTGAATAATAATTGACCTAGATTTTCATCATCTTCGGCTAATAAAACTGAAATTTTTTTACTCATTGTATTCTCCCTTTATTTTTAAAAACAATAACAAATGTACTACCCTCCCCAAATGTACTTTTTACTGTTACTTCCCATTTGTAGTGGTCGCAAATTGCTTTTACGTAGCTAAGCCCTAATCCAAATCCTTTTACGTTATGAATATTACCAGTCGGAACCCTAAAAAGTTTATCAAATAGTTTTGGTAAATGCTCCTTTTTAATACCTATTCCATTGTCAGTAACGCTTAAATAAACATGTTTATTGTCAGAACTCAAATTAACACTAATTTCTGGTCGATCTTTGCTATATTTAATTGCGTTATCGATGAGGTTTGAAACGATGTTTGAAACGTGCAATTTGTCCGCAACAAATTCAATCAACTCATCACTCCCAGTAAAAGTGATTTTACCATTTAAGCCTTTTAATCTGAAGCGCGCGTTTTCTACTTGGTCTTCAATTAATTGCTCTAAGTTTAGGGTGTCATGTTTGTATCTGATTTCACCTTTTTCAATTACGGCGCTTTGCAAGATGCTTTCTACGAGAATGCCCAGCCTTTTATTTTCTTGATTAATCATATTTACATACGGTGCAACGGCAGCATTCATTTCTTTATCTAACATGTCCGGATCTCCCATAGCCTCACAAGCCAAAGAAATGGTTGAAATGGGTGTTTTAAATTCATGTGTCATGTTCGAAATAAAATCACTTTTCATTTCTGACAATCGTTTTTGTGCTAAAATGGTTTTAAACATTATAATTAAGGAGATGATAATAAAAACAACGAGTATTAAAGTCACGATGAGAGAATTTTGCATTTCCTGAATCAAGAAAGTTTTTTTTGATGGAAAAGATAAGTACAAATAAATGTTTTCATCAATGATATTACTTGGAAATAAAATGGTTTTTCCACACGCAATAATATTTATTGAAGTATCATATGTAGAAGATTTATTTGGAAATCGGAAAACTTTTTTAGAATTATCACCAACGGCAAAACGATATTTTTGAGGTAAATCATCTCCTGCTAATTCATTCCGAATCACGGAATCCAAAAAGGCAATATCAATGCGTTTACTCTGGTCCGCATATACATTTTCTCGAAATGCTTGCACCATCATGTCGTTTACAAAGCGCGCTTTTTTAAATACTTGTTGTAATACCTGCTCGTCCAATTGAATGGCAATTTTCATGGAATCGTTAGTGGGCAGAGGATTGTTGTTTTTATCAAACAACTCTTTTAACTCCCTAACATCTCGCGCATACACTTTTTGTTCCGTTATTAGTCCGGATAAGGAATCAACTGCTTTTCCTTTGATTATTAAGTAACTTAATTTTTTCCCCCCCTCGTAAATAATGGTGTCTGCTATTGAAACGGTTTCATTTTTGGGAATTAAGTTCTTAAATTCCTGTTTTAAAATATCTTTGTATTGAGAGCTGAAGTCATTGTTTGCCAGGCGCATGTAACGTCTTATGTCTTCTGCTTTTTCATGTCTTATAGCTATGCGTTCTAGAGTGGTTTTAAGGTTGTTATTGAATTGTATCAGCTTCCGTTCATATAACTGAACAACCTGAAAAGCTTGGATAATAAACAATGATAATACAGAAACTGCTAGTAAAATAACAACGATGTTTACACGTATTTGCTTCATTGGGCTAGTAGAGCTATGAGATAATTAATCAAACAAAATTACAATTTTTTTAAGTTATGCGCGCATAATAATTTATATCTTTGTTTTGATGAAGGATAAAGATAAAGATTTAATTGATGGTAGGATTCGTCATGCTTGGCATAGGATTTACAGGTTGTATAACCAGCGCGCAAATTCTCATGGCTTAACAATTTCTACGGGGTTTATTTTGATGCACATCGACAGGGAAGGATCACCAAGTACAACCTTGGGTCCACGCATGGGGATGGAACCAACTTCTCTTTCGCGCACGATAAGGTCAATGGAAGACCAGGGTTGGATAAAACGAGTAATTTCTGAAATAGATAAACGGAAAGTCCTAATTTTCTTGACTCCAGAAGGCTTATTAAAACGAAATTTAGTGCGTGATTTTTTACGAGAGTTTAATGAAAGATTGAATGAAAACATACCAAAAAAGGATTTGGAGGGTTTTTTTAATACCATGAATATTCTTGATCAGGTGATTGATGGGGTAGTTAATTTAGATGGAAAATAATATGAATAGATTTATTAGAAAAGTTGCCGTACTAGGTTCCGGAATAATGGGGTCGCGCATTGCCTGTCATTTTGCCAATATCGGTTGTGAGGTTTTGTTATTGGACATCGCCCCGACAGAATTAAATACATCCGAAAAAGCCAAAGGAGTTACGCTAGAATCAAAGTTGGTAAGAAACAGAATTGTTAATTCCGCTTTAGATTCCGCAGTAAAATCTAATCCGTCACCCATCTATAAAAAAGAATTTATAGCAAGAATCGAAACAGGAAATCTGGAGGATGATTTACCCAAAATTGCTACATGTGATTGGATAATTGAAGTGGTTGTTGAACGATTAGATATAAAAAAACAACTGTTTGAACAGGTAGAAGCTTTTCGGAAACCAGGAACTATCATATCAACCAATACATCAGGAATCCCTATTCATTTGATGTTGGAAGGTAGATCCGCGGATTTCAAAGCACATTTTTGTGGAACACATTTTTTTAACCCGCCTCGGTATCTTCAATTACTGGAGATCATTCCTTCACCTGAAACTAATTCCGAAATCATTAAGTTTTTGCTTGATTTCGGTACTCGTTTTTTGGGAAAAAAGACGGTTTTGTGTAAAGATACGCCTGCTTTTATTGCCAATCGTGTTGGAGTTTATTCCATCATGTCTTTGTTTCACACGGTGGAAGAATTGGGATTGACGGTGGAAGAGGTGGATAAATTATCCGGAACAATTATAGGCAGACCCAAATCAGCTACGTTTAGAACGTGTGATGTGGTTGGCTTGGACACGTTGGTACATGTTGCAAATGGAATAAAAGCAAATTGCCCACACGACGAGGAAAACGAATTGTTTCAGTTGCCTGGTTATATTTCCAACATGATGTCAAACAGTTGGTTGGGGTCTAAAACCGATCAGGGATTTTATAAAAAAGTAAAAACAGCCGAGGGCAAAAGCGAAATTCACGCACTCGATTTAAAAACCTTAGAATACAAACTAGCTCAAAAAGTGAAATTCCCGACACTTGAACTGGCTCGATCAATGGATGATTTGAAGCAACGGACGCAACTATTATTCTCAGGAAAAGATAAAGCAGGTGAATTTTACCGTAAATTATTTGCTGGTTTGTTTGCATATGTCTCTCAGCGGATTCCCGAAATTACAGATGATATTTATCGAATAGATCACGCCCTGAAGGCAGGATTTGGTTGGGAATTAGGCCCTTTTGAAACGTGGGATGTTATTGGCTTTGACCGCGGAATTGAATTAATTCAGGCCAACGGTAAGGTTCCAGCAGATTGGGTTATTGAAATGAAGTCCTTAGGAAACACTCAATTTTACAAAACACTCAATGGTCTACACTATTTTTACTCGATCTCCGAAAAGGAATATGTGGTAATTCCCGGTTCAGAGAATCTTGTTTCCTTAGAAAATTTACGAACAGAAAATAAAGTATGGGGCAATGCGGATACAACGATTATCGATTTAGGGGATGGTGTTTTAAACTTGGAGTTTCACACTAAAATGAACACAATTGGTGGGGGAGTTATTCAAGGGATTAACAAAGCAATTGATTTAGCCGAAAAAGATTATCGAGGATTAGTTATTTCTAATAACGGACAACACTTTTCAGCAGGAGCAAATGTGGGAATGATTTTTATGATGGCTATCGAACAAGAGTTTGACGAATTGAACTTTGCGGTAAAAGCTTTTCAAGACACCATGATGCGCGTACGGTATTCCAATATTCCAGTAGTGGTTGCCCCCCATAACATGGCACTAGGTGGAGGGTGCGAATTATCTATGCATGCTGATAAAGTAGTGGCACACGCTGAACTGTATATGGGTTTAGTGGAATTTGGCGTTGGGTTAATTCCCGGTGGTGGCGGCTCAAAGGAATTTGCTAAACGGTTGTCAGATGAGCTTATGGAGGGAGATATAAAAATAAATCGATTGCGGGAGCGATTTCTAACTATTGGCCAAGCGAAGGTTTCCACCTCAGCTTATGAAGCTTTTGATCTTGGTTATTTACGCCAAGGTATTGATGAGGTAATTATGAATAGAGAATTGCAATTAACACGAGCAAAAGAAG
Source organism: Lishizhenia tianjinensis (assembly GCA_945863425.1). Classification (GTDB taxonomy): domain Bacteria; phylum Bacteroidota; class Bacteroidia; order Flavobacteriales_D; family Crocinitomicaceae; genus UBA952. Next base: position 2,884 of record CAMBBW010000008.1, on the reverse strand, counting down.
CTTGTTTAGAACTTGCATTAGCGGGTTATACACCAAATAAACGATCGAAAAACATTACGGTTGTTGGACAAGAGGGCTTGGGGATTGTTTACGTAGGAGCAAACACGATGTTAAGCGGAAATTATATTTCTGAACACGATGCCTTGATTTCAGAAAAATTGGGGTATGTTTTGTGTGGAGGTGATTTATCTGAAAACACAAAGGTTTCTGAGCAATACTTATTAGATTTGGAACGTAAAGCTTTTGTCGAATTGTGTGGGCAACGCAAAACACTCGAACGCCTGGAGGGTCTGGTTAAAAACGGTAAAATTTTAAGAAATTAGTTATGGTTGAATTATTTAAACACATTTTAGAATTAGATTTTGATTGGTTGTTTCAACAGTATGGAACAACTATTTATTTGATTTTATTTTTAGTTATTTTCATTGAAACAGGTTTTGTTGTTATGCCTTTTTTACCTGGAGACTCATTGCTTTTCACTGCCGGATTGTTTGCTAAAACGGGACACTTGGATTTTTCAACCTTGTTAATATTACTCTATTTTGCTGCCGTGTTGGGCGACAACTGTAATTATTGGGTAGGAAGAAAAATTGGATTGGGCGTTCTGTCATGGAAGATTAAGAATAGAAAATTAGTAAAACAAGAGTACCTAGATCAAACAGAATTGTTTTTTAAGAAAAACGGCGTTAAAGCGATCATTATGGCTCGTTTTGTCCCTTTTGTTAGAACATTTGCTCCTTTTGCTGCTGGAGTTGGAAAAATGAAGTACAGAGTTTTTTTCTTGTATGATTTAATGGGTGGATTTTTATGGGTATTTGGATTGTGTTCAGCCGGTTATTTATTAGGTGAGGTTGAATGGATTCGTAAACACATAGATTTAGTTTGTTTGGGAATTATAGGCCTTTCCGTGCTTCCAATAATGTATGAATTCCTCAAGGCAAAATTAAAAAAATGAGTATGAATAGGGCATATATTGTCGCTGGCTATCGGTCAGCTGTCGGAAAAGCAGGAAAAGGCGGATTCCGATTTTTTAGACCGGATGATTTAGCCGCACGTGTTATCGAACATTTAATTCAATCAGTTCCTGCATTGGAGGCCCATCAAATTGATGATGTCATTGTTGGAAATGCAACTCCTGAGGCTGAGCAAGGTCTAAATTTGGGTAGAATGGTTTCTCTTATTGGCCTAAAAACAGATAAAGTACCTGGAATGACGGTGAATCGTTATTGTTCTTCTGGGTTGGAAACAATTGCATTGGCTCAAGCAAAAATTGAATCCGGAATGGCTGATTGTATCATTGCAGGTGGTGTTGAATCTATGTCGGTTATGGCAATGGGGGGGTGGAGAATCGTACCAAATCCAAAAGTAGCAAAAGAAAATCCATCCTATTATTGGGGAATGGGATTAACGGCGGAAGCAGTTGCAAAGCAATACAACGTTTCACGAGAAGATCAAGATGTTTTCTCCCTTCATTCACACGAGAAAGCATTAAAAGCAATTCAAGCAGGCCGATTTGTAAATGATATTGTACCCATTGAAGTGGAACATGTTTTTTTGGATAAAAATGAAAAAAGACAAAGTAAAACATACATTATTGATACTGATGAAGGCCCTAGACCAAGTTCGCTGGAAGGATTACTTCATTTAAAACCGGTATTTGCTGTTGACGGTTCTGTAACTGCTGGCAATTCTTCTCAAACTTCCGATGGAGCTGCTTTTGTGTTGGTTATGTCTGAAAAAATGATGAAAGTATTGAATATTGAACCAATTGCTCGATTGAAATCTTATGCTGTAGTGGGAGTTGAGCCCCGTATTATGGGAATTGGCCCAGTTGAAGCAATTCCAAAGGCGTTGAAACAAGCAGGCTTATCCTTGAATGATATAAATTTAATCGAACTCAATGAAGCATTTGCCTCTCAATCATTGGCTGTTATTAGGGAATTAAACCTCAATCCGGAAATTGTGAATGTGAATGGTGGTGCAATTGCTTTGGGACATCCTTTGGGTTGTACGGGCGCTAAACTTACTGTTCAACTAATCAATGAATTAAAGAAAAGAAACCAAAAATACGGTATTGTTAGCATGTGCGTCGGGACGGGGCAAGGTGCAGCCGGAGTAATAGAAATGATGTAATATTGTAAATACTCGAAGTTTATTTAATAGATAATTTTTATTTTTCGTTTTTTAACATATCTTTGGTTCACTAAACTGATATTATGACTAAAAAGCCACCTTTTTTTTGTTTTTTATTGTTGTTTTATTGCGTTGGAAATCTTTGTGCCCAAAATGGATGCGATAATGCGGACTTTGAAAGTGGCACGTTTCAAAATTGGATTGGACAAACAGGCAGCTGTTGTGCAATTAATACGCCAACAAACGGAATAGTTGCTGGTCAACACACGATAATGACAGGTGCAGGGTTTGACCCAAATTCTTGTGGTCAAATACCAGTTGTTGCTCCTGGAAGCATATTTTCTGCACGACTAGGAAATGATTTGAGTGGGTTTGGTGCTGAAAGATTACGTTACAACTTTACTATTACACCGGCCAATACATTGATCATATATAAATATGCTGTTGTATTAGAGGACCCTACTCATGGTCCCGCAGACCAACCTCGTTTTGAAGCAAAATTATTAAATCAAAATGGACAAGTAATACCTTGTACCAATTACTATGTCGCTGCAGGTCCGGGTTCCGGATTTCAAAATTGCGGAGGTGTTCAATATAAACCTTGGATTACGATCGGAGTTGATGTGTCTGCATATGTTGGACAAACAGTTACTTTGGATTTTGCTACAGGCGATTGTGGTCAAGGTGCTCATTTTGGTTATGCTTACGTGGATGCAGGGTGTGCACCGTTTTTAATTGATTCAAGGTATTG
>CAMBBW010000007.1 GCA_945863425.1 Lishizhenia tianjinensis | reverse complement strand
TCAGATTGGCTTGTTTACCATCAGATTTTGCAATTTGATTTTCAGTAACGTTCTCTTTATCATTCTCCTCAGTTGGATTGGCTTGTTTGCCATCAGATTTTGCAATTTGATTTTCAGTAATGTTCTCTTTTTCAATTACCTCAGTCGGAATGGCTTGTTTACCATCAGATTTAGCAATTTGATTTTCAGTAATGTTCTCTTTATCAATCTCCTCAGTTGGATTGGCTTGTTTACCATCAGATTTTGCAATTTGATTTTCAGTAATGCTTTCTTTATCAATCTCCTCAGTTGGATTGGCTTGTTTACCATCAGATTTAGCAATTTGATTTTCAGTAACGTTCTCTTTATCATTCTCCTCAGTCGGATTGACTTGTTTACCATCAGATTTTACAATTTGATTGTTATCTTCTTGCTGTTTTTCATCCAACTTCAATGCCTGTAATTTGGAAGTGCTTTCCTGAAGTTTTTCATTTAAAAAACTAATGAATGAAGCTGAATCTTCCCCTTTTTCAATAAGTTGCTGTAGGGTATTTGAGTATTCTTGTTCTATAGCGATCTTTTGTGTTTGATCAATATTTGAATTGGAGATTGACTCTATCTTTGTTACGTACAGTTTAGATGCTTTAATGTAATCGATTTCCTCGGGCGTTAAATTCTCCTCAATTTGCTTTATTTGTTGTGTGATTTCCTCAGATTTTGAATCTTGATTCGATTTTGAATCAAAATAGTTCTTAACGGCATCTTCATAACTTGTTGGTCCTTCATAATCTTCCTTTATTACAGCAGCTAGGATGTTTCTCTTTAATTCTTTATCTGTTTTTACAATATTCAATTCATTTTTATCTAATTTTAATCGAGTAATTTGTTTTTCATTTGAAGCGAGTTTTTGTTCGAGATTCATTTTTGATTTTTCCAATTCTGTCCTTTCCTTATTTGTTGAGTTCCTCAGTTTAATTTCTATTTCGGTAAGTTCATCTTGAGATTTTGTTTTTTCATTCATTAAACCAATAACTTTTTTATCAATTCTCGATAATTCCAATTCAATGTTCAGTAAGTCATTATAAATTGTTTCGAAGGCTGTTTCAGTGGTTAGCGCCAAAAATTGTTGATGATTCTTAATGATTTTTTGATACGCTTCAGTTTGATTTTCTTGTTGCGTTAACTCCATAATTTCTTCCCCTAACTTTTGTACCAACTTGTAGTTAGTTTCATTCAATTTTTGAACATTTCGGATGGAATCATTTAGTTGTTGAAGCCAAATAGTTTGCTTCGCTACCTCAGCTTGTTCGGCGGAAATATTTTCAACACACTTCAGTTTTTCTAATTTTTCAATGTTTGTGAAATCGCTTAGACTTGGGCTAATGGAGTCAATTTCATGTTGGAGTTGCTGATAATAGGTCTTGTTTTGAACAATCGCAGCATTTAACTTATTTAGCAACTCTATATTATCTTTTTGAGCTAATTCGATTTCTATTATTTTATCCGAAGCAGCATCAATAACTTCAATTTTACTATAACTTTCCATTCCTAGTTTCTCAAGGACTTCCTTTTCATCTTGCTCATCAAGAAGGTTACGGGATTGGATGTTCGATTTTTCCTCCTTAGTTTTGTTTTGAGCTAATACTATTTCACTATTGACATTCTCTATGATATTGGTAATTGCCACTATTTCCGTGTTACGATCATTTAGAGAATACTCAATGGTTTGAATTATTGTTTGTTGCTTGTCGGGTATGTCAATCTTTGCTTCAAAAACATCCTGGCTGCCTGATAATTGAATGATGTAACTGTAAGATCCAGGACCTAATTTCATTTCGAAATTATTCGATGCTAAAGGGTTTAGGATTTGAACGATTGAGTCATTCGCGAGGTTTTTAACTTGAATACTCTTTAATTTCATGGAGTTATTATCCTCATTCTTGAATTGAATATTAACGGTTACTGGCAATTGGAGTGAATTGTCTATAAAATTCACTGCTCCCTGAAAAATGGAAATTCCTCCTTTTAGACTAAGTTTAGTTGAACTAATAAATGCCCGATTATTTGAGGGGTTATACATAAAAAGATAATCGTCAAAAGGCGTGGAAATTCCTTTGCCAAGGTTTTCGGGAGTTTCGAAATCTTGAGATAACGAATCGTATTTTGAACGAAAAATATCATACCCACCAGAACTATTGTGACCTAATGATGAAAAATAAAGGTAATTTGTTTTTTCGTCAAATATTGGAAAATCTTCATCAAAGTTTGTGTTGATTTTTGAGGATAATCGCTCAATTTTCTTATTGTCAAAACTTCCAGTTACTAGGTAAATATCTTTGTTTTCTTCATCTTTTTCACCATAGCTCGCAAAAAAACGCATTGAAGCAATTTCAGATTTGAAAATTAAGGGTTCGTAATTCTTTTTTTTGTCCAATTTGGTCTGGAATTCGATACTATTAAAAAATTTACCAGTTAATTCGATTTGATTCAACGAATAGGATTTACCCAATTGGGTGGGCACGATTGATCCTGTTTTACTGAATGATGCTTGAGCAAGTTCATTTAATTTTAAGGACTCATTACAATAGTTAATGTATAATTCGGCGTTCAATTCAACGCTAGTTTTATTCTTTTTTATTTTGTACGATTTAAATTGATTTAGTGCGCCTTCGAAATCACCAAAACAATGAAGTGCTCTACCCAGAAAAAAATGATATTCGGCAAGTGAGCCCTCCTTTGCACATGCAAATCTGAGGTGTCCAATTGCTTTTTCAAGTTTTGTTGTGCTATCAGATTCAAATAGTAAGCAAGTTCCATATTTAAAATTGATATCCTGATTATTTCGATCTTGATTATAAAGTTCGGCGTAATTGAGAATTACTTCGTGATAATTTCCATTCCAAAAAAGGCTATTTAATTTTTTCAGGTCATTTTTTGATTGACCAATAACCAAAGTTTGGCAGGTCAAAACAAAACAGACACTATAAATTAGAAATTTCTTCAAAATACAAAAAGTGATATACAATTATCGTTTAAAAAGGTTCATTTTATTTTCCTTTCCATTGAGTAAACGGAAAATATTCTTTCGGTGCGTAAAAACAACGGCAGAACTGAGAATAACAGTAAAAATCAATTCATGCGGAAGAACTGTTGGATCGACAAAATAAACAATAAATGGATAGGTAATAGCGGAGGATATTGCACCAAGAGAAACATATTTTGACGCAATGAACACACATAGAAATACAGAAAAGCAAATCAATGCTGCAAATGGTTGAAGCCCTATTAATACTCCAAGGGATGTAGCCACACCTTTACCCCCTTTAAATTTTGCAAAGACAGGTAAAACATGGCCAATCATGGAAAAAATGGAAGAGATGAGTCGCAATGTAATCAAAAAGGTATAGCTCAGTTCATAAAACTCAGTAAAAATAATTGGAAACATCGAGGCAATTACGCCTTTTAGTATGTCAATGAAAAGTACAATTATTCCAGGTTTTTTTCCCAATACGCGAAAAGTATTCGTAGCACCCGCATTTTTACTGCCATGTTCTCTAACATCTAGCTTAAAATAAAAGCGCCCAATCCATACGGCTGTTGGTATTGATCCAAAAAGGTAACCAATAATTACCGCAGAGAGCACTAAAACATACTCTATCATGGATTAAAAAATTTCATTAAATAATTCTTTGATTTCTGGGTTTTCCGTACCTTCATAGCTGAAGCTTTTGATTTTTTTCATTTTTGGTTTAATTTCAAATAGAGTTTTATTAAATTGCTCATCGGTGCTTAGGATCTTTAAATCTCTTGATGTTTTAATAGTTTTTAAATCAAAAAAATATTCTGAGTTACCTACGATAAAATTAAGTCCAAAGTTATATTTATTTAACTCCTCTACGGACAAATCGAGATAGAACTCGCATGGTACAGTTTTAAAAACAGGTCTATCATACATACCAATAATAATTGCGTTTGTTGTATTTGATTTTAATCCACGTCTATCATTTTTAACATAACTAACCAATTCTAAACCACTTAATATAATGGTTTGCTCCATGTTTTTGGGGAATTTAGGAGTGGTTTCATTTAAAACAGCTTCTCTTATTTTTTCGTAATCTTTTTGATTATTCCAATGTTTCATAGCTCTATCAAAACTTGTTTTATTCAAGTCAGATTCTTTTGTCGCTATCAATTCCTCTGACACTTTCATTTTTTTTGCTAAATCGACCATTAGTTCCTGACTTACGGGAAATGAGAATTTTGATGTGACTGACAAACTGATTTTTTTAGTCCCAGTAGCATCATAACGGACAGTGCCAAATGATTCAATTGATGTTTCACCAACAGGTATTCCAAGTTTAATTTCTCCTTCACCGTAAATATTACAGTTGTTATTTTCTAAATCCAAAGACAAATAATTATCAGTTGTTAAGGCATCAATTGAGATATTCTCATTCCGTTGCTTGAGTTGTTGTTTCGTTGATATTTGGAATTCATTCTTCACAGCGTTAAATTGCAAATAACCGGTTGATGAATAGACTAATTCGTCCTCGGGCATATTCGTGAGTGACAGAAAAGTAGTGTATAGATTCTTATTCTCTTTATCCCAATAAATCCCTAATCCGAGAGGTTGATCATCTGTGTTTTTAATTTCCTTACCTACCGGAATTTGAATGTTTAATGGTTGGATTTTGTCTTTAAAGGCCATCCATGATTTTTTGTATTTGCAATCATGAACAATCCGGGTACTACCATCGCAATAAATACTGTCTTCGTTTGTCAAAACCTCGATGTTTCCAAAATATTCAAATTGTTTCGAAAGTTTAAATCCACGATTTTCTTTAATGATCCCCGTTGCTTTTGTTTTAAAATCACTACATAAAATCTGGTCCATTTGAATAAATGAAACCTCCTTGTCAATATCAATATATTTGTATTTACCCTTGGCTTTGTAGTAAGATTTATCTGTTACTTCTACAGCGCATTGTTCAAATACATGCATTTTATTGAGCGTTTGAATTTGAGCGTTAATTAGCGGTCGAATCACAGCTTTCTTTTCAATAACTAATCGGTTACTATCTGGGTGTATCAATACATCACCGATTGGCAGATTGACCACCTTTTCACAATAAATATGTTGTGACTTCAAATCGTATCGGGCGTTTAACGCTTTAAATTCTATTTTACGATCATTTTTAAATTTGGAATCATAACAAAAAAAATTGGAGACCACTCCAGAAGCGTCTGCTTCAAATGAGGTAAGGCCATCATTGTTTCTTTCCAAATCAATACTTAATTCATCCATATACCAAAAGAACTTATCCATTTTGCAATAGTATAAATTAGCCGGAAATTCAATTTGTTTCGTTTTGGATGCATTAAACTCTCCTTTTCTTGTTTTAAAACTAATCTTTGCAGTTACGCCATCCGCTTTTAATGCTAATGGGTCTTCTCCTTGTTCTCTGAAACTGTTTTTTAGAAAGAAACTCGAGGTATCTGCTAATATTTCCCATCTATTAAAGCGATAATATTTGGAATTCATTGAAGCTGTTTTAAATCCCATTTCTCCATTCCCAGTCATACCAGCCTCTGAAAAAACTAATGTACCCCCTAAATGAGCTTCATTGTTGAATAACCGCATTGGATTTTCATTTGTTGAAGATGCTTTGAGTATTCTAATTTTGGGTAAGTAACAAATAAAAGCACGGTCATTGTATACGTCTGGAAGCTGCATTTTTTCTTCTGATGGATTGTTTATGAATTTTGCAATTCCTATTGTTGAGTCGGGTAAAAAAGTTAAGCGATTTGATTCCGCAGATGCTTGAAGGAATTGGATAGTTCCTGCGCCTTGTAGTCCATTTCCGGAAAGAATGATTTTATTTTTGTAATTTGTATTCCCTTCGTAAAATTTGTAGCCATTTTCAGGAGCTTGTGTGGAAAAACCAAACGAATAATCATCCATTATTCGAATGTTCTCTTTTATTTTTGGGAAAATTCCAGCTGATGTTAACTCACCTTTTAATACAAGTGATTTTTCATTAAAGTTATCCAAACTGTCTAATTCAAATGGATCAATGCTTACATAAAATCGAGTGGAATCATATGCCCCATTTAATAGATTGTTGTAGAATATAGTACAAGGTTTGCTGAGTGATAATTTGGGATAATCCGAGAACAGCTTGTTCTTACCTGATCTATTGTTTACGTCATCAACGCTAAGTATTCCGGTTACATTAGATAACTCCGAAATCATTTGTATCGGCTCACCATTTTTTTCCTTTTCTGTAAATGGTCTAACGGTTAAGGAAACTTTTTTTGCGTTCTTAATCTGAAACGAATTTGTTAGATAATTGTATTCACCAATTTCAGACGTGATAGCCATTTTTCCTGAATGAATAATTCCATTGAAAGAAAAATTGCGATTAGCTTTGATTGTTAATTGCAAATCTGTCGGTGAAACATAAGTTGGTTGGTTTACCGCTAGTGTCAAATAATCAACTCCGTCAATTATTAAGTGAGATGTATTTAGGTCTAAAATGGCATAAAAAGGCAACTTTTTTCTTCGATTATCATTGGATAGCATTTGAGAATAATCAGATAGAAGATTTGAATCTGATTTGATTGCTTCGAGTTCCTGTTCAGAAAAGTTTTTTAATTGTGGAGACAAATCACTGGTGAAACTTAGGTTGTCAAAATCTCGATTACCAGATTTATAGTCGACGTATTTAAAAAGTTTATCATTTACTTCGACTGATTTCTTTTCCACATTATATTGAATAAATCCATGTACAGCCATTTCGAGTATTAATGGTTTGCATTGAGTAATGAATTTATTGATTCCACTTGCAAATTCTCCCTCCGTAAATACTTTCGTGTTTTTATCAATAGCATATTTTGCGGCTAGTGTTAATGGGTTTACCGCATCCATACCTTTAAATGATTCAAAAAGTTTTTCATCAAAATAATCTTTCGATTCAAATTTTGCATTACGCAAATCAATTGGTGCTCCATAATCATAGGTGAATCGAATTTCATTTGTTCCAATTGCGTATAAAATTCGTTGAGCATGAATATCCAGTTGATGATATGAATCTTCAAACGGAGCAAAACCCCTTCCCTTTAAAGGTCGCGCAATTTCAATTTCCTTGGTTGAATTATTATAATTGAAATTAATCGAATTATGTGAAATGGAATCCTTACCAATTAAAATCTTAATAGCTGTTTGATTGGATTGTATGGAATTAATTGTAAATTGAAAAACATCAGCTGTTGCTATGATGAATGGGCTTTTATTTTTTTTAATAATAACTTGAGCGGGATGTTCATTGTCTCCTTTCCCAATGAGTTTTTCTCCCTCAATTAAAAAACCACCCAAATAATCAATTCCATCCATTATATTTAAAACCTTTTCTTCTTTGGTATAAGAATAAAAACGAGGGTAGATTCGATCAACATCTCTTAAATACGTCGAAGTTCGGTCCTCAATTGTACCAAATACCGGATTCTGGAAGTAAGGAGCCGTTAATTGAACAGAATCTAATTTAATTTCGGATCCTTTTGTATTGATTGTATAGAGACTATTGAGGGTAGCAAACATTTTCTTTTGATCAACACCTGTTTTCGTCCAATTTATATTACCACCTGAACCTACCCATTTTTTCGTTGATAAGTTGAAGTTGCCATTTGTCTCATGAATTACAATACTGTCTGTTGCATTTGAACCGGATGATTTTTCTGAAAGTAAGCATCGTAGATTCCCGTTTTCCAACCGAACATTGACAGATGTACCTATTTCGAAGGAAAAATCCCCATTCGTATAAAACCATTTTGAATTGGCAGCGTCGGATAATTTACCGTATAAAAAAAACTGAAGAGAAAATTTCAGAAAGTCATCAGTTGTCTTATTCTTAGTTGATATTAATTGATCGATTACATCATGCCAATTCTCCAACTGGTCAGAACTTGTTTCTTTAGATAATAAATGGTTGTATGAATACAAATAATTAAAGATATCTGGATATGATTTCAATGCGTTTTCTTGCATAGAGTTGCAGGTGTTGACAATTTGCGTAAAAGTTGCATCGTCAATTTTTCCATTTTTTAAGAGATTGTCCTTCAACAAATCATCTGGAAATTTTTTTACTTTATCTGATTCATTATCAGCATAAAGGTCATTAAGATGTTTAATGAATTTTTGTTTGTCAGATGGAAATGACTGCGCCGATATAACAACGTACTTGAATAGGAAGAAAAAAATGAAAAACTGTTTCATAAAATAAATTGAAAATTGAAGGTAATCATTTTTAACCTATAAAAGATAAATTCAAACAATTTGTAAGCACGATTAACCTTTGAAAAGAATAACCTAACAAATATTAAAATTAGTTTTTCGTTTTTTTTAGAAAAAAAAGCAATTGGTTATTGCAGATAAAAAAAAAAGACATACATTTGCAATCCGAAATTTGGGGTACGTTCTTTAACTTATCGTTAACAAAACACTAGCCGATGTAGCTCAGTTGGCCAGAGCAGCTGATTTGTAATCAGCTGGTCGGGGGTTCGAATCCCTCCATCGGCTCAGAGTGTTGGGGGTGTCGCATAGTGGCTATTGCAGCAGACTGTAAATCTGTCACCGTTTGGTATCGTTGGTTCGAGTCCATCCACCCCCACCAAGGTAGTATTATTAAAGCGGGAGTAGCTCAGTTGGTAGAGCTTCAGCCTTCCAAGCTGAATGTCGCGAGTTCGAGTCTCGTCTCCCGCTCAATAATTTCTGCCGGTGTAGCTCAGGGGTAGAGCGCTTCCTTGGTAAGGAAGAGGTCACGAGTTCAAATCTCGTCATTGGCTCTACAGTAATAATGAAACAACAGTGTCTTTGAGATACTTTGTAATATAAAAGGTTTAACTAAAATTATTAACCGTAACAATTTTTAAAAAATGGCAAAAGAGAATTTTGATCGTTCCAAGCCGCACGTAAACATCGGAACAATTGGTCACGTTGACCACGGTAAAACAACTTTAACAGCAGCAATCTCTAGCGTTTTGGCTAGTAAAGGTTTGGCGGCTGTTCGTGATTTCTCCTCAATTGATAATGCTCCTGAAGAGAAAGAACGCGGTATTACTATTAATACTTCACACATTGAGTATGCAACTGTTAATCGTCATTACGCTCACGTAGACTGTCCAGGTCACGCGGATTACGTAAAGAACATGGTTACTGGAGCTGCGCAAATGGATGGAGCTATTTTGGTGGTAGCTGCGACTGACGGACCAATGCCTCAAACTCGTGAGCACATTCTTTTGGGTCGCCAAGTTGGTGTTCCTAGAATGGTAGTTTTCATGAACAAAGTGGATATGGTTGATGATCCAGAACTATTGGAATTGGTTGAGATGGAAGTACGTGAATTACTTTCTTTTTATCAATATGACGGAGATAATGCTCCAGTTATTCAAGGTTCAGCCTTGGGTGCATTGAATGGCGAGCCAGAATGGGTTGCGAAAATTGAGGAACTAATGGAAGCAGTTGATACTTATATTGAACTTCCTCCACGTGACATTGACAAACCTTTTCTAATGCCAGTTGAAGATGTATTTACGATTACAGGTCGTGGTACCGTAGCAACAGGAAGAATAGAAACTGGTATTATCAATTCAGGAGACCCTGTTGAGATTTTAGGTATGGGTGATGATAAACTAACATCAACCGTAACTGGAGTTGAAATGTTCCGCAAAATCTTAGATAGAGGCGAAGCTGGGGACAATGTTGGTCTTTTATTAAGAGGTATTGAGAAGACTCAAATTAAACGTGGAATGGTTATCTGTAAAGCAGGTTCAACAACTCCTCATAATGAGTTTAAAGCAGAGATTTATGTATTGAAGAAAGAAGAAGGTGGTCGTCACACTCCTTTCCACAATAAATATCGTCCACAGTTTTATTTTAGAACAACAGACGTAACAGGAGAGATATTTTTAACTGATGGTCGTGAAATGGTTATGCCAGGAGATAACGTTACTATCAATGTGAAATTGATCGTTCCGATTGCAATGGATAAAGGTTTACGTTTTGCCATCCGTGAGGGAGGTAGAACAGTAGGTGCAGGTCAGGTTACTGAGATTATCGCTTAATTAAGTATCATATTAGCTAGTTGAGGGGGGGATTTATATTCCCCCTTTTTAAACCAAACGGGTGTAGCTCAGCTGGTAGAGTAGTGGTCTCCAAAACCATTGGCCGTGGGTTCGAATCCTACCACCCGTGCAAATTGAATTAACGAATTGAATTGTGATGAAAATTAAAGAATATTTTACTGAAACTTATAACGAAATGATGCATAATGTATCATGGCCAACATGGAAAGAGTTACAAAGTAACACAATAGTTGTTGTGGTCGCGTCAGTTCTTTTCTCTATTTCAATTTTCGTAATGGATTTTGTATTTGGTATTACAGGAGATTCTGGTTCAACTTGGAGAGGTTTAGTCGGGATGATTTATAATATGTTTTAATTTCTCATTTAATGGAAGAAATAAAAAAACGTTGGTATGTAGTTCGCTCTGTGAGTGGAAAGGAAAAAAAGGTAAAAGAATATCTTGAATTAGAAATAAATAGACATAATTTGAATGATTATGTTTCTCAAGTACTTATTCCAACTGAAAAAGTATTTCAAATTCGTAATGGAAAGAAAATTTCAAAAGAAAGAGCTTACTTACCTGGATATGTCTTAATTGAAGCGGCTCTTGTTGGTGAGGTAGCCCATGTTATAAAAAATATAACGAATGTAATTGGTTTTTTAGGTGCCGAAAAAGGCGGAAGTCCTGTGCCCATGAGGCTTTCGGAAGTGAATCGTATATTGGGTAAAGTAGACGAACTTTCTGAAAATGAAGAGGAAATGAAAATCCCTTTCACTATTGGTGAATCCGTTAAGGTTATCGATGGACCATTTAATAACTTCAGTGGTGTTATAGACGAAATTAATGAAGATAAGAAAAAATTAAAAGTTATGGTTAAGATTTTTGGTAGGAAAAACCTACTTGAGCTTAGCTATATGCAAGTTGAAAAAGAAGTTTAATTTGTATTAACCGTAGGAGTGAAGAGTCGATTAAAGCTTCCCGATCAGATTCACGTTTGACTACATAAATTATAGTAAAATGGCAAAAGAAGTCGCAGCGCTAATCAAGCTGCAAATTAAAGGAGGAGTAGCCAATCCTTCACCTCCGATTGGACCTGCATTGGGTGCGAAAGGGGTGAATATCATGGAGTTTTGCAAACAGTTTAATGCAAGAACCCAAGATAAACAAGGAAAGGTTGTTCCGGTAGTTATCACAGTTTATGGTGACAAATCTTTCGATTTTATTTTAAAAACGCCTCCTGCAGCTATCCAGATTGTAGAGCATACTAAAATAAAAAAGGGTTCTGCTGAACCAAATCGAGTTAAGGTTGGTTCAATTTCTTGGGATCAAATTCGTGCAATTGCCGAAGATAAACTTCCAGATTTGAATTGCTTTACGGTTGATTCAGCCATGAAAATGGTTGCTGGTACAGCGAGAAGTATGGGTGTCACTGTTAAAGGGGGTGAAGCTCCAAAATCTAAATAATACAAGTTATGAAAAGGATTCCAAAAAAACGCAAAGAGGTTTTGGCGAAATACGATTTCTCTAAAACGTATTCCTTAAGTGATGCTTGTAATTTAATTAAGGAAGTTTCTACCACTCGATTTGATGCTTCAGTTGATATTGCTGTTCGTTTAGGAGTTGATCCTCGAAAAGCAAATCAAATGGTTCGTGGAACAGTTGCCTTGCCTCATGGTACAGGTAAAGATGTTCGTGTTTTGGTGTTATGTACTCCAGACAAAGAAGCAGAAGCTACGGCATCAGGTGCTGATCACGTTGGTTTAGATGATTATATCGAAAAAATCAAAGGTGGCTGGACCGATATCGATGTTATAATTACAATGCCATCTGTTATGGGTAAAGTTGGTGCACTTGGTCGAATTCTCGGGCCACGTGGTTTAATGCCAAATCCAAAAACAGGAACAGTTACTATGGACATAGGAAAGGCGGTTCAAGAGGTTAAAGCAGGTAAAATTGATTTTCGTGTGGATAAATACGGAATTGTACATGCTGGAATAGGTAAAACTAGTTTCGGTGGAGAACAAATTCGTGATAACGCAAGTGAAATTATTCAAACTTTAATCAAAATGAAACCATCTGCTGCTAAGGGTACTTACATTAAGAGTATTTACTTGTCTGCAACTATGAGTCCAGGTATTCTAATTGATTCAAAATCTGTCAATGCTTAAATTTAAAAAAAAATGACAAGAGAAGAAAAATCAAATTACATAGATGAGTTAGCAGCTGAAATTAAAGCAGCTAGTGTATTCTATATTGCCGATACAGCAGAATTGACAGTAGACACAATCAATGCTATACGAAGAAGATGTTTCCAAACCAACATTCGTTTGAGAGTTGTAAAGAATGCTCTTTTAGAAAAAGCTATGGATCGTGTTGAGGGTAAAGATTTTGGTAACTTGAAAGAGACCCTGAAAGGTGGTACATCTATCATGTTTAGTGAAGTTGGAAATGCCCCAGCAAAATTAATTCAAGAATTTCGAAAAAAAGGTACTAAACCTGTATTAAAAGGAGCTTATATTGATGAAGCGATTTTTATAGGTGACGATCAATTAACAGTATTGGAGTCGTTGAAAAGCAGAGAAGAACTTGTTGGAGATATTATTGGATTGTTGCAAAGTCCTATCAAAAATGTTATTTCTGGCCTTAAAGGTTCTGGTGCTAAAATCGCTGGAATTCTTAAAACTTTAGAAGAAAAATAATTAGTGTAAAACGTTTTTAAAATCAAATCAAAATGGCTGATGTAAAGCAAATAGCGGAAACGCTTGTAAATTTAACGGTAAAGGAAGTAAATGAATTAGCTGCTGTCCTTAAAGATGAGTATGGAATTGAGCCAGCTGCTGCTGCTCCAGTAATGATGGCAGGATCTGCTGCAGGTGCTGGTGAAGAAGCTGTTGAAAAAACTGAATTCGATGTTATCCTTAAAGCTTGTGGACCTAATAAACTTGCTGTAGTTAAATTAGTAAAAGAATTAACTGGAAACGGTTTGAAAGAGTCTAAAGATTTAGTTGATAGCGCTCCAACAACTTTGAAAGAAGGAGTTTCTAAAGACGAAGCGGAAGGACTTAAAAAGTCTCTTGAAGAGGCTGGTGCTGAAGTTGAAGTTAAATAATTTCATTAAATAAAAACAGGTCAGGCGTCCCGATTTCGGGATGCCTTGTTCTGTTTTTAAAGTCATCTTTTTTAGCGTATCTTGTTTTTTATAAATTAAAACTGTTGAACCTTGGCAACACAAAAAAATACAACTGAAAGGATCAGTTTTGCATCAAGTAAAAATCAGTTTGAATATCCTGATTTTTTAGAAATTCAATTGAAATCTTTTCAAGAGTTTTTTCAGTTAGAAACTACTCCAGAAAATAGAGAAAGTGAAGGCTTATATAAAGTTTTTGCTGAAAATTTTCCAATTACGGATACTAGAAACCAATTTGTACTTGAGTTCCTGGATTATTTTATTGATCCACCTCGTTATACAATTGCTGAATGTATCGAAAGAGGTCTTACCTACAGTGTACCTTTAAAAGCAAAATTAAAGTTATATTGTACAGATCCTGAACACGAAGATTTTGAAACTATCGTACAAGATGTTTATCTTGGTACAATTCCATATATGACGCCCAAAGGCTCATTTGTTATTAATGGTGCAGAGCGGGTTATCGTTTCACAATTACATCGTTCACCTGGTGTTTTCTTTGGCCAAAGCCGCCATGCAAATGGAACAAAATTATATTCTGCGCGAATAATTCCTTTCAAAGGATCTTGGATCGAATTCGCTACAGATATCAATGGCGTAATGTATGCGTACATTGATCGTAAAAAGAAATTACCAGTAACTACGTTATTAAGAGCTATTGGTTATGAAGCTGATAAAGATATCCTTGAGATATTTGGTTTGGCAGATGAGGTAAAAGTGAATAAAGCAAATGCGAAAAAACTTATCGATCGTCGATTGGCAGCTAGAGTTTTAAAAACATGGATTGAGGATTTTGTAGATGAAGATACTGGTGAAGTTGTTTCCATTGAACGTAATGAAGTTTTATTGGATCGAGAAACAATTTTGAAAGAAGAGCATATTGAAGCTATTATGGATTCAGGTGCGAAGGCAGTTATTCTTCATAAAGAAGATGGTGCTAATATTGATTTTACCATTATTTATAATACGTTACAAAAAGATACATCTAATAGCGAAAAAGAAGCTATTGAACATATTTATAGACAATTGCGTAACGCTGAACCACCTGATTATGAAACAGCCAAAAATGTATTTGAGAAATTATTTTTCTCTGATACACGTTATGATTTAGGTGAGGTTGGTCGTTTTAGAATGAATAAAAAACTTAAGACAGATCAATCTGAAGAATCTCGAGTTTTAACGAAAAAAGATATTATTTCAATTATTCAGTATTTAATTGAATTAATTAATTCCAAGGCTGATGTAGATGATATTGATCACCTTTCTAATCGTCGTGTTAGAACGGTGGGAGAACAATTATATGCTCAATTTGGCGTTGGTTTAGCTCGTATGGCTAGAACAATTCGCGAGCGTATGAATGTACGTGATAACGAGGTTTTTACTCCGATAGACTTAATTAATGCGAAAACACTGTCTTCTGTAATCAACTCTTTCTTTGGAACAAATCAGTTGTCGCAGTTTATGGATCAGACTAATCCTTTGTCTGAGGTAACTCACAAAAGAAGATTGTCTGCCCTTGGACCTGGTGGTTTATCCAGAGAACGTGCTGGTTTTGAGGTGAGAGATGTTCACTATACGCATTATGGACGTCTTTGTACAATTGAAACTCCTGAAGGACCAAATATTGGTTTGATTTCATCGCTTTGTGTTTTTGCTAAAGTTAATAAACTTGGATTCATTGAAACTCCTTATCGAGAAGTTGAGAATGGTAAGGTACAAATGGCAAAACAGCCAATTTACTTTGCTGCAGAAGAGGAAGATGAAAAAATGATTGCTCAAGCTAACGTTCAAATGGACGATAAAGGTGCGTTATTAAGTGATTTAGTTAAAGCTCGATTTGAGGGAGACTTTCCGTTAGTTGAACCGAAGAAAATTAATTTAATTGATGTTGGAGCAAATCAAATTGCATCGATTGCAGCTTCCTCGATTCCTTTCTTGGAACATGATGATGCCAATAGGGCCTTGATGGGATCTAACATGCAGCGTCAAGCTGTACCATTGTTGAGACCAAATTCTCCAATCGTGGGAACTGGAATCGAACGATTAGTTGCGAGAGATTCACGTGTTTTAATTAATGCTGAAGGAACTGGTGTTGTTGAGTATGTTGATGCAAATCAAATTACTATAAGATATGATTGGACCGATGCTGATAAATTAGTGAGTTTTGAAAGTGAGGTTATTACCTACAACCTGATTAAATTCATGAAAACCAATCAAAGTACTTGTATCAATTTGAAACCTATTGTTTCTAAAGGAGATCGAGTATCTAAAGGTCAAGTATTGTGTGAAGGGTATGCAACACAGCAAGGTGAATTAGCCTTAGGACAAAATCTGAAAGTGGCATTTATGCCATGGAAAGGATATAACTTTGAAGATGCGATTGTTATTTCTGAACGAGTTGTTCGTGATGATATTTTTACCTCAATACACATTGATGAGTACTCGTTAGAAGTACGTGACACAAAACGTGGAATGGAGGAGTTAACTTCTGATATTCCAAATGTTAGTGAAGAGGCAACAAAGGATTTAGATGAAAATGGTCTTATTAGAATTGGTGCAGAAATTAAAGAAGGTGATATTCTAATTGGAAAAATCACTCCAAAAGGTGAGACAGATCCATCTCCTGAAGAAAAATTATTACGTGCGATTTTTGGCGATAAAGCAGGTGATGTTAAAGATGCTTCTTTAAAAGCTGGACCGTCACTGCGTGGAGTTGTTATCAATAAAAAATTGTTCTCAAGAGCAATTAAAGATAGAAAAACAAAATCTCAAGATAAACCAGCTTTGGATCAGCTAGAATCTGAATATCAAATTGAATTAGCTAAATTGAAGGATCAATTAGTTGATAAGTTAATTCTTATTCTTGGTGAACACAAAACCTCAGGAGTTTTCAATAATTATAAAGAGGAAATAATTAAAAAAGGAACTAAATTCAATCAAAAGAATTTGCTTTCAATTGATTATACTATTGTAAATCCGTTACATTGGACAGCCGAGCAAGATGTTAACCAATTAGTTATCCGTTTATTACATAACTTTAATATTAAGGCAAACGATTTATTAGGTATCTATAAGCGTAAGAAATTTCATATTTCTGTAGGTGATGAACTTCCAGCAGGTATTGTTAAATTAGCTAAGGTATACGTCGCTAAGAAGCGTAAATTGAAAGTGGGTGATAAAATGGCAGGACGTCACGGTAATAAAGGTATTGTTGCCAATATTGTACGCCAAGAAGATATGCCATTTTTGGAAGATGGAACACCAGTTGATATTGTATTAAATCCACTAGGGGTGCCATCTCGTATGAACCTTGGTCAAATTTATGAAACTGTGTTGGGTTGGGCTGGAGAAAAGTTGGGTGTGAAGTTCGCTACTCCAATTTTTGATGGCGCAACACCTCAAGAAATCAACGAGTTAACTGATAAAGCTGGAGTTCCTAGATCTGGAAAAACATATTTATATGATGGTGGTACTGGTGAAAAATTCCACCAACCTGCAACTGTAGGTATTATCTATATGTTGAAATTATCCCACATGGTAGATGATAAAATGCATGCTCGATCTATCGGACCATACTCCCTAATCACACAGCAGCCTCTTGGTGGTAAAGCACAATTTGGTGGACAAAGATTTGGAGAGATGGAGGTTTGGGCGATTGAAGCGTATGGTGCAGCTAATATCCTTCAAGAGATACTAACTGTTAAATCGGATGACGTTGTCGGTAGAGCGAAAGCCTATGAAGCAATTGTTAAAGGTGATAACATTCCTGAACCAGGTATTCCTGAATCATTTAATGTATTACTGCATGAGTTACGCGGTTTGTGTTTAAACATTTCGTTAGATTAATTAAGTCTTAACTAAATAAAGTAAAAATGACTTTTAGAAAAGAAACACCAAAAAAACAAAGTAGTTTTAATAAAATAACCATTTCACTAGCATCTCCAGAACTTATTCTTGAGCAATCTAGTGGTGAAGTATTGAAACCGGAAACCATTAATTATCGAACTTATAAACCTGAAAGAGATGGTTTATTCTGTGAACGTATTTTTGGACCTGTTAAAGACTATGAATGCCATTGTGGGAAATACAAAAGAATTCGTTATAAAGGAATTGTTTGCGACCGCTGTGGAGTTGAAGTAACGGAAAAGAAAGTACGCCGTGAACGTATGGGACACATTTCATTGGTTGTACCAGTCGCTCATATTTGGTATTTTAGATCTTTACCAAATAAAATTGGTTACATGTTGGGTTTACCAACTAAAAAATTAGATCAAATTATCTATTATGAGAGATATGTTGTTATCCATGCTGGTTTAGCAAATACTTTGGATGGTATTCATTTAAAAGAAACAGATTTTTTAACTGAAGAAGAATATTTGGATATTTTAGATGCTCTACCAAAAGAAAATCAATACTTAGATGATAATGATCCCAATAAGTTTATCGCTAAAATGGGAGCTGAAGCATTACATGATTTATTGAGAAATCTTGACTTAGAACAGTTATCGTATGACCTGCGCTATCAAGCGAATCATGAAACTTCTGTTCAACGTAAAAATGAAGCATTAAAAAGACTTCAGGTAGTTGAGTCAATGCGTGATTCTCAAAAACGTATTGATAACAGGCCAGAATGGATGATTGTGAAGGTTGTTCCTGTTATTCCACCTGAATTACGTCCTTTGGTTCCATTAGATGGAGGAAGATTCGCAACTTCGGATTTAAATGATTTGTATAGAAGGGTAATTATTCGTAATAATCGTTTAAAAAGATTAATCGAAATTAAAGCGCCTGAAGTTATTTTGCGTAATGAAAAAAGAATGTTACAGGAATCTGTAGACTCTTTATTTGATAACTCAAGAAAAGCGAGTGCCGTAAAAACTGAATCAAATCGGGCTTTAAAATCTTTGTCTGATTCATTAAAAGGTAAACAAGGTCGTTTTCGTCAAAATTTACTTGGAAAACGTGTTGATTATTCTGCTCGTTCTGTAATTGTTGTTGGTCCGGATTTGAAATTACATGAGTGTGGTTTGCCAAAAGACATGGCTGCGGAACTATATAAACCGTTTGTAATTCGTAAGATGATCGAACGTGGTATTGTAAAAACAGTTAAATCAGCAAAGAAAATTGTTGATCGTAAAGAACCAATTGTTTGGGATATTCTGGAGAATATTTTGAAAGGACATCCTGTTCTTTTGAATAGAGCACCAACTTTGCACCGTTTGGGAATTCAAGCGTTTCAACCAAAATTGATTGAAGGTAAAGCGATTCGTTTACACCCGTTGGTTACAACTGCCTTCAATGCGGATTTTGATGGGGATCAAATGGCTGTACATTTGCCACTAGGTAATGCTGCTATTTTAGAAGCTCAAATGTTGATGTTGGCATCTCATAATATATTAAATCCAGCCAATGGAGCACCTATTGCTGTACCATCTCAGGATATGGTTTTGGGATTGTATTACATAACTAAAGGTAAGAAAAGTACGACAGATGCAATCGTTAAAGGTGAAGGAAGTACCTTTTATTCACCCGAAGAAGTAATTATTGCTTACAATGAAAATAAATTGGATTTGCATGCTCATATTAAAGTTAAATCCTACGATTTAAATGAAAACAAGGAACCTGCATTAATGCTTATTGAAACCACTTGTGGTAGAGTAATGTTTAATGAAAAAGTTCCAAGAGAAGTAGGATTTATAAATGATGTATTGACTAAAAAAGCGTTAAGAGATATCATTGGTAATGTCTTGAAAATTTCTGGTACTTCTCGCACTGCTCAATTTTTAGATGATATCAAAGGATTGGGATATGAAATGGCTTTCAGAGGAGGTCTGTCTTTTAATTTGGATGATGTTATTATCCCGAAAGAGAAAGATGAATTAGTACTAAAAGCAGATACTGATGTGAAAGAGGTAATGATGAATTACAATATGGGTCTCATTACTAATAATGAGAGATATAACCAAATTATTGATATCTGGACTCATACCAATGCCAAATTGACTCAAACATTAATGGATCAATTGAAAAGTGACCGCCAAGGTTTTAATTCAATCTATATGATGTTTGATTCTGGTGCAAGGGGCTCCAAAGAACAAATTCGTCAGTTATCAGGAATGAGGGGATTGATGGCAAAACCACAAAAGTCTGGTGCAAGTGCTCAGGAAATAATCGAGAATCCGATCCTATCAAATTTTAAAGAAGGATTGTCCATTTTGGAGTATTTTATTTCAACTCACGGTGCACGTAAAGGTCTTGCAGATACTGCTCTTAAAACGGCTGATGCTGGATACTTAACACGACGCTTAGTTGATGTTGCTCAAGATGTTGTCATTAATTCAAATGATTGTGGAACATTAAGAGGTATTGTTGCAACTGCATTAAAGAAAAATGATGAAGTTGTTGAACCATTATATGATAGAATTTTAGGTAGAACATCTGTTCATGATGTTTATCTACCAGATTCTGATCAATTAATTATAGCTTCAGGAGAATTAATTTCTGAAGAAGTTGCCTTAGCAATTGAAACCGCAGGAATTGAAGAAGTTGAGATTCGTTCTGTTTTGACGTGTGAAATGCGTAAAGGTGTTTGTTCAAAATGTTACGGACGAAACCTATCTAACCACCGTTTAGCCCAATTGGGTGATGCCGTTGGTGTAATTGCCGCACAGTCAATCGGAGAGCCAGGAACACAGTTAACATTGCGTACATTCCACGTGGGGGGTACTGCATCCAATGTCGCTGATATTTCTGACATCAAAGCAAAAGCTAATGGTAAATTAGAGATTGATGAACTTAGAACAATAGAAAAAGTAAATACGGATGGTACTATTCGTTCAATTGTTGTTGGTCGTTCTGCTGAATTGAAAATTACGGATGATAAAACAGGAATTGTGGTTATGAATGCCAATATTCCTTATGGATCTGACATAATGGTTAAAACGGGAGATAAAATTAAGAAAGGCGATGTAATTTGTAAATGGGATCCATACAATGCCTTGATTATTTCTGAAGTTCCGGGTAAAGTAGTTTTTGATAGTATCGTTGAAGGGATAACCTTTAGAGAGGAGGTCGATGAGCAAACTGGTTTTACTGAAAAAGTAATCATCGAAACAAGAGATAAAAAGAGAAGTCCAAGTATTCACATCATTGACCCGAAATCGAAAGAAATATTAAGAGAATATTCTTTACCTGTTGATGCGCATATATCTGTAGCAGAAGGCATTAAGATTGAGGCTGGTGAGATTCTAGTAAAAATACCTCGATTAGCTGGAAAAACAGGTGATATAACAGGAGGTCTTCCACGAGTAACTGAATTGTTTGAAGCACGTAATCCTTCTAATCCAGCCGTTGTAGCTGAAATTGATGGAACAGCTCAATTTGGAAAAATCAAACGTGGTAATCGTGAAATTTCTGTTATTTCAAGAACGGGTGAGGAGAAAAAATACATGGTTCCACTATCCAAACATATCTTGGTTCAGGAAAATGATTATGTGCGTGCAGGATCAGCTTTATCTGATGGTGCGATCACTCCAATCGATATTTTGAATATTGAAGGTCCGACAAAAGTTCAAGAGTATATTGTTAATGAAATCCAAGAAGTATATCGTTTACAAGGGGTTAAGATTAATGATAAACATTTTGAAGTCATTGTTCGTCAGATGATGCTTAAAAATGAAATTATTGAATCTGGTGATACACGTTTCCTTGAGGGACAGTCAATTCATAAAGCGGATATCATGACCGCCAATGATGATTTGTTTGGGATGATGGTGGTTGATGACTCTGGTGATTCTGAAAATTTGAAGGCTGGACAAATTGTTTCTTCGCGAAAATTGAGAGATGAAAATTCTCAATTGAAACGAGCAGATAAGAAAATGGTTGAAGCTAGGGAAGCAACTCCTGCTACTTCTCGTCCGTTACTTCAAGGTATTACAAGGGCTTCACTTCAAACGCAATCCTTTATTTCAGCTGCATCTTTCCAAGAAACAACCAAAGTTCTTAACGAGGCTGCAATTTCTGGAAAAGAAGATTGGTTATTAGGATTAAAAGAAAATGTAATTGTAGGTCATTTAATCCCTGCTGGAACAGGTGTCCGAAATTTCCAAAATCAAATTGTAGGATCAAACGAGGAATTACAAAAATTGAAAGAAGAAATATAATATTTAATTTGTATTAGTTAAAGGCTGTCAGAAATGATAGCCTTTTTTGTTTAAATACGCTATTTTATTTATTACAGAAAATAGTGAGAAAAATATTCTAATGGAAGAATTGAGTTGAATTTTTTAATTAAATTCTATCAAGAGTATATAAAATAAGACCTTCCATTTCTTTTTGATACCCCTTAGAAAATTCCATATTTGGTCTATTTGCTACTCCAAGGCAAATGGTTGAACACTTATGCCCGAGTTCTCTGCCCAATGCAAATAATGCAGAACTTTCCATTTCGAAATTTATTACCGGGAGATTTGATTTATACTGACCTAGTTTTATCTGTAATTCTTCAGTGTGCGTTTTCAATCTTAGCTTCCTGCCTTGTGGCCCATAAAATCCTGAGCTTGTTATTGTAATTCCATTAAACGTCTTGTCAGAAATTAGTCTATTTGTAATACTTTTATTTGACTCAATAAAATAAGGTTTTATGGAACTGGGTAAGTCAATGAATGATGTCAGTTTATTTCCCATTTCAATTTCTTCCTTAGAAAATTCGATAGAATAAAAATGAGCTACATTATCAAGGCCTAATGCAAATGACGAAACTATCCATGAGTGAACTGGAATGTTTTTTTGTAATATTCCACATGTACCAATTCGGACAATTTCTAAAGACGTCAGTTCTCGCTTATCAGATCTTTTAACTAAATCTATATTTACAAGTGCATCTAATTCGTTGATAACAATATCGATATTATCGGTACCAATTCCTGTCGATAATGCAGAAATCTTTTTGTTTTTATATGTGCCTGTATGACAGACGAATTCACGATGGGATGATTTATGTTCAATTGAATCAAAAAATTGACTAATCAATCCTACACGATCTTGATCTCCAACTAAAATAATTTTGTGTGCAAGATTTTCAGGATGTAATCCCAAGTGATAAACTTGCCCTTTATCATTTAAAACTAATTCTGAAAGAGGATAATCCAAGTCCTATTTATTAGTAATACTACCAAAAACTTTCATTAAGATATCTGTTACGCGTGCGGCAGGATCTTTTCTTATTTTATTTTCTTCCTTCTCAACCATGAAAAATAATCCTGTGATTGCTTTTTCAGTTATATAGGCATCTAAATCAGGATTTAATTTTTGTCCACCAGTTAATGTCATTGCTTGATTGTAACGATTAATTATGGGTGTCCAAGATTCCGTAAGTTTTACTTTGGATGTAGCTTCTTTTACTTTAGGACTAAAAGCTGCGACTAATTTCGCTGTTGTTTGATCCTTTAAAAACTTAGTTGCGGCACCATCGCCACCTTTCAAAATTGTAAAACCATCTTGAACTGACATAGTTAGAATTGCCTCTTTAAAAATAGGTAATGCTTCCTTTGTTGCTTCTTCAGCTGCTCTGTTTAAGGTAGTCTCAAATTTCTCAACTTGACCAGAAAGACCAAATTCAATTGCTTTTTCTTTAACTTTAATGGCATCTTGTGGAAAAGGTAGACGTATTGTTTCATTTTTTAAAAACCCATCTGTTATGGATGTTAATTCAACTGAATTTTTAATCCCTACTTGTAAGGCTTCTTTTAAACCTGAAATTACTTCATCATTAGTTAAGGCAGGTGCATTTCCTTTGTTAGAAACATCAATAGTTTGAATCGTATTGTTTATAATATCACAAGATATTAATAAAGCAAACAAAATAAATCCCAGTAAAATCTTCCTCATGAATTATCTAATTACATTAACAAATCCTGTATAAAACTTACGTCCATCATTATCCTTTTCTTTGAAAGATAATTTCCAAATATAAGTACCATTTGAAACTGTTCTTCCACCATAAGTTCCATCCCAAACTCCTTTAGCATCATGAGATTCCCATATCATTTCGCCCCATCGATTGTATAGGACAAGTTCAAAATTCTCAAAGTCAATTCCATCAATTTGAATGGACCAGTTTTGATTATGTTCGTCATCATCAGGAGTAAATGAATTTGGAACGTACATAATAATATCTGGAACGATTTCAATTTCTAAAGTTATAGAATCCGAACATCCTTCTCCCGTTGTTACTGTTAGAGTTATAGGGTAAGTTCCAACTTGTCCTTCAGGATATGTAATCAAAGCACTAGAGCCACCCGAAGCAATCGATACTGCTCCTGGACTTGCCCAGTTCCATACTGTAATGTTACCTAAAGATATATCGGATGTTTGAATCGCAGTTTCGAACCATGTCGCTGGATTTTTTGAAACAGTGAAATCTGCTGTCGGAATAGGAGTTACCTCAATAATATCATCCAAAGTAGTTGTATAAACACACCCATAGTTTGATGTAACCGTCATTTGAACATCATAAACTCCAACGTTTGGAAAAGTAGCGGTTAGATTTTCAGTTCCAATTAGATTATATACATCTCCACTTGAAAAAGCATATTGGGTAAAAGAAACAGCTCCCGCATTCGAAGATGTGTTTGTAAAAGTAAATTCTCCAGGAATACAGTCTTTTGGTTTGTCAGGAACTACACTTGGTATAATTGGAGTTGGAAAAGTTATTACAACACATTCTTGAGTTGTAGGTGATCCGCATTGTTCCGAAAGGGTAACGCAATATTGGGTGTTAGATGCGTTTGGTTCAACAGAAAAATTGCTTCCAGTATTTAATGTTGTTCCGTTTTCAGTCCAAGTATAGGTATACGGAGAAGAACCGCCAGAACCTATTGCTATTAAATTAATAATAGTACTAGGGCAAATCATGGAGTCAGGAGTGATGAAATCAATTGAAAGAGGTGCAGGTTCGCCAATTGTAACTTGTATAGTTTGTATACAATTGTTTGCATCTGTTACAGTAACGGTATGAATATTAGCATTTAAATCGGTTGCCGTATTACTAGTTGAAGATGAATTGTCCCAGTTATAGGTATATGGTGCTGTTCCTTGAACTACATTGATTAGGGCAATACCATCTGATCCAGAATTACAAGTAACGTCTACCTGATTAGTTATGCTTAGAATCATTGGTGGAATTTCTGTTACCGTAACATTTACCGTACCCGAACATCCAATACTTGATGTTACAGTACAAGTATAATTCCCAGCAGATAATCCTATTGCTGTTTGGCTTGTCTGTCCATCACTCCATAAATATGTTACCGTTCCTAATGAAGGCACCATGGTTGCTGTTGCTGTTCCGTCTGATCCGCCAGGACAACTAACTTGAGTGGTTATCCCTGTGAAACTAGCGGGTGTGTCACCAACAACTACTGAACCATTGGCGGTACAACCATTTCCATCAGTCATAAAGACTGTATAAGTTCCTGCAGCAACATTATTAACTGTTTGACTAGATGATCCTAAAAGAGGCCAACTAAACGTATAAGGAGGTGGAGATGATGCTCCAGGGACTGCTGTAACTGATCCTAAAGATTGTGAACAAATATCGGGAGTGGAAGTTCCAGTTAATACTGGATTTGCAACGGTTAACCATGTAGTGTCGCTTGTAATAGAACCAACACTTGTTCCACATGCTGCACCAGATAAGAAGTATCCAGATGTTCCTGCTGGTATGGCATAATTTGGATTTGTTGAAGGTAAATTGAGAACACCGTTATTGTAAGGAAAGGTCGCTAAAACTGTTCCAGTTGCATTTACTGCTTGCCAGACAAAATTACTACCAGGACTATTAACCATAACATATGGAATTTGATTAATAGTGTAACTGTTCGTGTTTGAAGCGCTTGTTGGCGTAAATCTTCTACCATCTTGATTGGCTGACCATACTGCATTATTTCTCCCTGGAACTGTGTGTGCAACCGTCATCGGATTATTTTCTGATCCTTGGATTGCTAACCCGCTGTTCCATGAATTACACAGTGGTTTATTTCCAATATGCAGCTCAAAAACATTAGTCGTTTCGTATAAAACAATTGCCATATAATTACATTGTGAAGTACAACTAAACATGTAAATGTCTTTATATAACACCACGAACTTTCTATTCGGAGCAGTACCCAATGTTTGGTATTGAATTTGTCCGCCTAAACTTGGGTTAATATCCTGATAAGTGAGCATAATTGAATTTCTTGCACCAGTTAAAACGGCGTTCGGAAGTGGCCCACCTGTTAAGGACCAGGGACAATATTGGTTCGCTTGAGTTGAATTAAATGAAATTAGACCATTTGAACCAATAACACATTGGGTATAGTTTTGGCCATAAAAGTTAAATGTAAATCCAACATTAACTACCCCCGACCAAACATCATCCGTTAAGCTAACACTTGATGGGGCATTTAGATAAATACCAGCTGCATTATTTGCATTGTTACCAGAATTGCAGTTCGTAATTGTAACAGCTTGTCCAGCACAGATTGTGGCATCAGCACCCAGACACAAATTAACGGGTTGAGCACTAGAGAAGTTAACTGTTAAAATCCAGAAAAATAGTACTATAAATGAATAAAATGTTTTCATAATTTAGTTTAGTTAGTTAGAGGACGTCCAACTATTAAATTGGGTTGCGCTCTTTCACAAAAATAATTAATATTTAGATAACACCCAACTTACATAGATTGAATTTATTCTTGATTAAATACTAACTTTACATAATTTACTGAATGTACATAATATGTTAGATCGAAAAGAAGATTTTAAAACAGTTTTAGGGTTAATAAAGACAGCTAAGAATATAGTTATTACATCCCATAAATCTCCCGATGGCGACTCAATAGGCAGTTCACTGGCATTATTAAAATTTATTCAAAAATTCAATGCCAACGTACTTGTTTGTCACCCAGATCAGGCATCAGCATCATTTAATTGGTTGAAAGATATTTACTCGATACATTTGTTTAAAGACAATAGGGGAGAAGTAATCAAATTTGTTCAAGAATCAGACCTAGTATTTTGCTTGGATTATAATTCGTATGATAGATTGGGGGAAGAGTTTGGTGGATTTGTACAGAATTCTGGATCAAAAAAAATCCTTATTGACCATCACCAAAATCCAACAATTTCTGCCGAAGTATCAATTTCTGAAACTGCAATTGCATCAACATCTGAATTAATTTTTGAATTAATTGAACAAAGTGGGCAATTAGATTTATTAGATCAAGAAATTGCTCGGTATATTTATTTAGGAATAATGACAGATACAGGATCATTTCGATTTCCTTCAGTATCTTCCAGAACACACGAGATTGCTGCGAAATTGCTAGAAACAGGACTGCCTCACGCTGTTATTCATGAGTCTATTTTTGATACAAACACACTAGATCGTATAAAATTAAAGTCGTATGCAATTGTTGAAAAGCTTGAGATACTTCAGGATTTACCAATAGGTTTAATTTACCTTGAGGTCAAAGAGCTTAACCAATTTAATTATCAAAAAGGCGACACGGAAGGACTTGTGAATACGATTCTGTCTATTGAAAACATCATGGTAGCGGCCTTGTTTATCGAAACAGACGAAGGAGTGAAAATTTCTTTCCGCTCCAAAGGGTCCTATTTTGTAAACGAATTGGCTTCAGTAAATTTTAATGGTGGCGGACATAAATATGCTGCTGGTGGTTTTAGTGCAGAGAGTATCTTTTTGACAAAAGAACGTTTCAAGGCTATTATTTTATCTGGTTTTTATAATTCTCTATGAGTGTAAATTATTTTTTCTCTTTATTTTTTTTCTCTTTAATTTTTGTTTCATGCGACGAAAGTATAAAGGAACAAGTAGCCACTGGAAATACATGGAATGATAGCACTTCAGTTGGTTTCAATAAGGATAGATTAAAGGAGGAAGAATTGCAAATCAATTTATTCCTTAGTCATCACAGCGAAATTCAAGCGCAAACTACAGGAACAGGATTGAGGTACCAAATAGTAAAAAAATCTAATGGAATAAAAGTGCAGTCTGGTGATTCAGTGGAGGTGTCGCTCAAAATTTCTTTGTTAAACGGTTCGATTTGTTATCAAACAGATTCATCGGATGTTGATTTGTTTTTGGTAGATAAAAGTTCAATAGAATCTGGAATTCAAGAAGGGATTAAATTCATGAAGGAAGGGGAAAAAGCAATATTTATTTTACCTAGTAATTTGGCACATGGTCTGTTGGGTGATTTTGAAAAAATCCCACCTATGTCGCCTATCAAAGTAGATGTTGAGTTAATTAAAGTAACTAAAAATAATAAAATCAATGAATAATCCAATTTTCATAATACTCTTATTTGGGATTTTTACCTCTTGTGGTGAAGCTGTGACTAAAAAAAAAACTCAACCCAACCCAACAAATAAGAAAGTTAATTCCCTTTCTAAAAATGTTAAATACATTGATTCATTAGTTGAACCAAATGGATTAAAAATAAAATGGGCGTTTAAAGGAAAAGGAGCGCCGATTGAAAGAGGTGATGTAATTCTTATTAATTATGTGGTGACGCTGCCTAACGGGAAGCTGGTAGATGGGAGTTCGAAAATAACCAAATCGGATTTACCATTTATGGTAGGGTATAATATGCAAACTAAAGGCTGGGATGAAGCGATTTTAAAAATGCATGTGGGTGATGTTGCAACGATTGTTATTCCTGCTGAATTAGGGAGGTCAGATCGTGCCTTGGGGGATGTTTTACCTGCTAATGCGGATAATTTGTTGCAAATTCATATTGTTAAAAAAGTTAAACCCGCAATTGTTGAAAATGGTACTAAAATTTGGCGTTGGAGCCTGAAGAAAAATGAAAAAACGGATTTGAGTTTTGGACCTGGAAAAACAATAAAGTTTCATATACTGGCAAATTCATCCAAAGAAATAGGAATAATTAATACGCATGCAAAAAACATGTTGATTTCAAATAGATTTGAGGATGAGATAACTCCAAAATCCTTAAAGAAAGCGTTAACAAATGCTAAAAAGGGTCAAGGCATCTTTATGTTGTTAACTGCATCAGAAATCGCGCAAATTAAAGGGTTAGACAGGAAATTAAATTCAGATGAAAGCCTATTTTACACAATACAAGTTGTGGAAGTATTAGCGAAATAATCGAAATAATACTATCTTTGAATACAACTGCTTGTTAAATGATTGTTTTAAAAAGAACATATTTTATTATATTTTTTGTATTTTTTTGTTTCCTAACGGTTCAATCTCAAACCCAAAAAATTATCGATACAATATCCACCCCCAGCGGTGATATCGTTCTTTATTCCAATCGTACATGGGAATATTTAAAAGATAAAGGGTTTGATGGGGTTTTAAATCCAGGTATTTACTCTAGTCTCAAGTTGTTGAGTCCCGTTGAGTTTTCTCAAGGTTGGGATAATCAAAAATGCTTTACTTCTTCTAAATCGTCTGATCCATCACAATTGAGGGATACATTGTGGTTAAATGTCTCAAATGAAGAACATTTGGCTTTTTCTATGCCTGTCCCAGGTGTTAAAACATCTCCCTTTGGTCCACGATGGGGTAAAAATCACAATGGGGTTGATTTGAACTTGAATGTGGGTGATACTGTGGTTGCTGCGTGGTCGGGTAAAGTGCGCTACGCCAAATTTAATGAGGGTGGATTTGGTAATTTAGTGATTATTCGTCACTACAATGGTTTGGAGACTTATTATGCCCATTTAAGCAAATTATTAGTTCAGCCCAATGACGAGATTAAGGCTGGTGAGGTATTAGGGTTAGGAGGCAATACAGGGCATTCCTTTGGTCCACATCTTCATTTTGAAGTTAGATTTTTCGATGCGCCAATTAATCCGGAGGTCTATATTGATGTTATATCAAAGAAATTGAAAATGGAAAAGTTGTATGTTCATAAAAACATCTTCAGTCCAGGAACCAAACCAATTGAGTATATTAAACCGGTTGAAAAACAGGAGATCGCAAAAAAAACGATTCCTGTTAAGCCAAAACCAGTTAAAAAGGAAACGGTAATTTATTACAAAGTTAAAAGTGGTGATAATTTATCAAAAATCGCTTCGAGATATGGCACAACTGTTTCGGCACTATGCAAATTAAATGGAATCAAGCCAACAACATCCTTGCAAATTGGAAAAAGTTTGCGGGTTAAATAATAAAAACTAAATGAAGAACCATATATTTTTAGTGTTAATGTGTATTTTGCTTGTTGGATGTTCCGATTACCAAAAAATTGTAAAATCTGATGATTATCAGGAAAAATTTATAACAGCCAATGAGTTATTTGATGATGCGAAATTTAATAAGGCCATTGTTTTATTTGAGCAGATTTATCAAAATTCCCCCAAAACAGATCAGGGTCAGGTTTCTTATTATCGCTTAGCAAAGTCTTATTTTAATTTAAAAGATTATTACATGGCAGGCTATTATTTTAATTCATTTATTCAGCGATATCCATACAGTGATAAAGTAGAAGAAAGTTTGTTTATGGTGGCGATGTGTAGTGTTAAAAATTCACCCGAATTTCATTTAGACCAAGATGAAACGAATGTTGCGATTAATAATATTCAACAATTTGTTAACGAATATCCTAATTCTATCCTAATTGATAGTTGTAATCATATCATAGATAATTTGCGGTTAAAGATTGAAATCAAAGAATTTGAAATGGTAAAATTATATAGCAAAACAGAATCATTCAAAGCCGCAGTTACGGCTTCCTTGCTTTTCTTAGAAAATTATCCTCGATCAAAATTTATTGATCAAGCATGGGCAATGTTGATAAAAAATTCATTTTTCTTGGCGAAAAATAGTATTTCTAATAAAAAAAGTGAGCGATTTGAACAAACTATAGAAAGATATCGTAACTTTGCATCCCTCTTTCCTGATTCAGATTTTGTTAAATCATTGACTTACATTGAATCTGAATCGGAAAAAGAATTAAATGTATTAACTAAAAGAAAGTCAGAGCAATGAATTTCAAAAACATAACTGCGGAGAAATCAACTGTAACAAGAGATACTATTCGTATTGAGGAGAAAACAGGAAACATCTATCAGTCAATTGCAGCTATCTCCAAAAGAGCGAATCAAATTAGCGCAACGTTGAAAGAAGAGTTAACTCAAAAACTTCAAGAATTTAATACAACAACAGACAATTTAGAGGAGATTTTTGAGAATCGAGAGCAAATCGAAATTTCTCGTCATTATGAGAAAATGGCGAAACCTACTGCAATAGCTACTCAAGAATTATTGGAAGATAAACTCTTTATCAGAAACCCAGAGTCAGAAAAATAATGCGTTCTAAACGCGTATTGATTGGTGTTACCGCTGGCATTGCCGCGTATAAAATCCCTTTATTAGTTCGCTTATTAAAAAAACAAGGTTTCGAGGTGCGTTGTGTTATGACAACTGATGCAAAAGAATTTGTTACTCCTTTGGTTTTGTCCGCTCTTTCAGAAAATCCAGTTTTTTCAGATCTTATTTCAGATGATAAATCTTGGAACAACCATGTTTCAATGGCTGAATGGGCAGATTGTTTCATTATTGCCCCGTTGACTGCAAATACATTGGCGAAAATGGCAAATGGAATTTGTGATAACCTATTAATGTCGGTGTATTTTTCAATGAAAGGAGCCACACTTGTTGCTCCAGCAATGGATTTAGACATGTATCAACATCCAACGGTATTTCGGAATTTAGAATTGATTGAAAAAGATGGAGTTCGTGTTATTCCAGCAGAATTCGGAGAATTGGCGAGTGGACTCGTCGGCACTGGTCGAATGGCTGAACCTGAAAAGATTTTTAATGATATTAATGTATTACTTTTTTCTGAATCTAATAGTCATTTTGAAGGAAAACAAGTTTTAATAACTGCTGGACCAACCTATGAATCTATCGATCCAGTTCGTTTTATTGGAAATCATTCCAGTGGAAAAATGGGTTTTGCGTTGGCGGAAGTATTTCTTAAAAAGGGAGCTAAAGTAAAATTGATTTCTGGGCCAACAAACTTAACATTGTCGCATGATAACCTTGATTTGATTCATGTTGTCTCAGCAGATGATATGTTTAACGAGGTTAAAAATTATTGGAAGGAACAAGATTTTGGTGTTTTTTCGGCTGCTGTTGCGGATTATCGTCCAAAGGAGGTGTCGTTGGATAAAATAAAAAAGAAATCGAATGAATTATCTCTTGAATTAATTAAGAATCCAGATATTTTGCAGTGGGCAGGACAAATGAAAACTGATACTCAATTTTTGGTTGGGTTTGCGCTAGAGACTTCAAATGAATTGGAAAACGCTTCCTTGAAACTGGAAAATAAAAATTTGGATTGCGTTGTTTTAAATTCTTTGCAAGATAAAGGAGCCGGCTTTGCATCGGATACAAATAAAGTAACTATCTTAGATAAAAGAAACAACAAAACTGAATTTTCTTTAAAGTCGAAGTACGAAATTGCCGAAGAAATCGTTTTGCATATACAAGAAATGATTAGCTCATGAAAAAGAAACTTA
This sequence comes from Lishizhenia tianjinensis, assembly GCA_945863425.1. GTDB lineage: Bacteria > Bacteroidota > Bacteroidia > Flavobacteriales_D > Crocinitomicaceae > UBA952. Next base: position 2,683 of record CAMBBW010000007.1, on the reverse strand, counting down.
TCCTCGTATTTATCCTGTCTTTTGTAACAACTCATTTTTATTCACAGGAATTAAATTGTCAAGTAACGATTGTCGCTGATGCCAAGCTAGAATTAACAACTGTTGATCAAGATATTATTGCACAATTAAAACAGACCATAACGGATATGATGAATAATACGCAATGGACAAAAGATAAGTTTAAGGTAGAGGAACGAATCAATTGCGTACTTCAATTGCAAATTAAGGAAAAACCTTCAACAGGTTCTTATTCTGGATCATTGCAAGTTCAATCAACACGTCCAGCGTTCAATTCAACCTATAACACAACATTGTTGAATTTTTTAGATGAAAATATCACATTTAGTTTTTCTCGGAATGCCTTGTTGATTTATGCGCCGAATCAATTTAGAGATAACCTGACTTCAATTCTCGCATTTTATGCTTACTACATTATTGGAATGGACTATGATTCTTTTTCTTTGAAGGGAGGAACAGCTTATTTCAATGAAGCACAGCAAATTGTTTCCTTAGCTCAAAGTTCAGGGGCTTCCGGATGGAAATCCAATGAAACCAATAAAAAAAATCGATTTTGGTTGGTAGACAATGTACTACATCAATTGTTTGAACCTTTGCGCGAATGTAACTTTCTCTATCATCGCAAAGGAGTAGACAAGTTATACGAAGATAAAGTAGCGGCACGAAAACAAATGTTTGATGCCTTAGCTAAATTGAACACAGTGACACAATCTCGTCCAAATGCGATTAACTTAATTAATTTTGTTCAAGCCAAACGTATAGAAATTAAGGAGCTTGCATCAGATTCAGAACAAAAAGATAAAACGGATATCGTGAATTTGATGAAGAAAATTGATCCTTCAAATGCATCCAAGTACGAGGAAATATTACAATAATGTTAGCTTTTCTGCGGATTTCTAATTTTGCTTTAATTGATTTCATTGAGCTTGAGTTCAAAAATGGGTTTACCGTTATAACGGGTGAAACGGGTTCTGGAAAATCAATTTTATTAGGGGCCTTGGATTTGATTTTAGGTGGACGTGCTGATTTTACAGTAATTGGTCCTGATAGCTCAAAGTGCTTTGTTGAAGCAGAATTTCAAATAGAGGAAACTTTTCAGTCATTTTTTGAAGAAAACGACATTGATTTTAATGTGTGTACTTTGATTAGAAGGGAAATTAATGTTCAAGGAAAATCACGTGCATTTATCAACGACACTCCTGTTTCTTTACATGTGTTACGGGGGCTTACAACCCAACTCGTGAATATTCATTCTCAATACAATACACTTGAACTCAAAGATAAAAGTTATCAATTGGATATACTGGATTGTTTGGCTGATATAGAGTATGATAAAACAGCGTATTTGGGACTATTTCACCGATGGAAAAGTAAGCAGCAATTGCTATTAGTTCAGCAAGAAAAATACGAAGAAAGACTCAAATGGCTTGATTATAACCAATTTCAATTGAATGAATTAGCGGAACTAAATTTAGGAAAACTTGATTTTAGTCAAATTGAAAATGAGTTACATACCTTGGAAAACAGTGAGTCATTAAAGTCTAATTTTTATCATTTAGCCCAAACTATTCAGGCTGAATCAGGTATTTATTCCAGTTTAATTTCATTAAAATCTATATTGGATAAAAACAATGTGAGCAATGCAAACTTAAATGCGTTAAAAGATCGATTAGCCAGTATTATTCTTGAATTGAAGGATATTGGCGAAGAAGCTGAAAATTTCGCAGATAATTTGGAAATGAATCCAGATAAAATCATTCAGCTTACAGGGTACTTAGATGCGTTTAACAGAATGTTATCAAAACATCAAAAGCAGTCACAAGAAGAATTGAAGGTTTTGATGAATGAACTAACTAATTCGGTGGATGACACAGATTTGATGCGCGAAGAATTGGAGCAACTAAATCGAGAGGTCCAACAAGAGTACGATGAACTAATTATTCGTGCTGGAATTCTTCACAATAATCGATTAAATGCGGTTGGACCAATTTCTAAAGCGATTGAAGCAATACTGACTGAATTAAAAATGCCTGACACGTTGTTGTTATTTCAATTGACTAAATCTGAACACTTGACGGTCTCAGGTAATACTGAAATACAATTGTTATTTTCTGCAAATAAGGGGATTTCTCCCATATCTATAGAAAAAGCGGCGAGTGGTGGTGAATTATCTCGGGTAATGTTGGCTTTGCAAAAATTGATATCAGAGAAGCGTCAGCTACCGACAATTTTATTTGATGAAATAGACACCGGGGTTTCTGGAGAAGTGGCACATAAAATTGCCTCTTTGCTAGGTTCAATGAGTAATGAAGCCCAATTATTTGCAATTACACATCTACCTCAAGTTGCTGCAAAGGCAAATCATAACGCGAAGGTTGAAAAAATGCAAAAGGGAGAACGAACTATTTCCAAAGTCGAATGGTTGGCTGGTGAGGAAAAAGTAACTGAAATTGCACGATTAATGAGTGGTGAAATTATTACACCTGCAGCAATTGAAAATGCTAGAAATTTAATTTTGAACTAGGTGAACCAGTTTTTTTTACCTTTATTGCTGTCACCGTCTAAGCATAAAATAAATCATTCACATGCTCTCACATTTTTAGGCAGTTGTTTTTCAGATGAAATTGGTTCGCAAGCGAAGTTGTCTGGATTCGAAACTGTAGTA